>NZ_WNXE01000128.1:0-7821 GCF_010993615.1 Arhodomonas sp. KWT
TACGAGGAAGCACTCCGCCACGCCGACTCGCAGAACGAGGTGCGGCTGATGATCAAGCTCGGCGACGAGGGCAGCCGAGGCAAGATGGAGGAGGCCGCGGAGAGCATGACCCTCAAGGACGAGTAACCGTCGCCGCGGCTATTGCCCGTCCCCCGGCGGCAGGCGGGCGAGCTCGACGCCGGCCAGCACACCGCGCAGGCCGTCCACCTCCGTGGCGAGCGCTCCCGCCGGCAGACAGGCGGCCAGCGGGACGGCACGCGCCTCCTCCGGCGTGAGCCCGGCGAGGTAGTGCTGCAGCATCTCCATCACTTCTCCTTCGAAGCAGCCCGGCTCGCCGGCGCGGCTCGCGACCCGGGCCGGTATGCCGGCATCCTCCAGCGGCGCGATCCCGGCGATCGCCTCCGGCGGCAGGCCGGCGGTCAGGAAACGTGACGGGCACAGCCGGGCGGGCGGCGACTGCCAGCAGCCGATGAGCACGAGCCGCGGTGCGGGCCCGCACCGCTCGGCCAGGGCCAGCGCCGGCCCCGCGCCGATCCCCTCCGCGACGATCACCGGTGGGTCGGGGTACGAGGTCGCGAGGGCGTCTCCCTCGGGCGGATCCGCGGTGACCCGCGTGCCAGCGGCCGGCGGCGTTGCAAAGGCCCCCGGGGGCAGGAGCCCGCCGGTCCAGCCCTCCTCTGCACTGGCATGGCTGAGCGGGAGTACGCTCGGGCGGCCCGCATGGATGATGCGGCAGTACCGCCCGGGGGCGGCCTCGTCCGCCGGGATGCCGGTCAGGCGCAGCCACCACCAGCCCCCGGCCACGCGGTCGCAGCCGACGACTCGGCAGACGGTGCTCATGCCGTCGCGGCGTCGTCGCGGTGGACGAGCCGGCCGTCGACCAGCGTGTAGCGCACGCGTCCGGTCATCTCCCAGCCGAGGAACGGCGAGTTGCGCCCGCGGCTGCGGAGGGTCTCGCGCCGGCACCACCACACGGCGTCCGGATCGAACACGCAGATGTCCGCGGGGGCGCCCGGGGCCAGGGTGCCGGTATCCAGGCCCAGCACCGAGGCCGGGCCGCTGGTGGCCCGTGCGATCGCCTCGGGGAGCGGCAGGACCTCGGTCTCGACCAGCCTCAGAAGCAGGGGCAGGAAGGTATCCACGCCGCTTGCGCCGGGGCTGGTGGTGGCGAAGGGCCCGTCCTTGGCGTCGCCCCCGAGGGGGTGATGACCGGAGCAGATCACGCCGATGTCCCCCGTGGCCACCGCGCGGCGCAGTGCCTCGCGGTCGGCGAGGGTGCGCAGCGGCGGGCGCAGGTTGAAGCGCGCGTCGTAGCCGGTGAGGTCCTGCTCGGTGAAGAACAGCTGCGCGAGGGTGACGTCGGCGCTCACCCGCGCGCCGTCCGCGCGGGCCTGGCGCAGTAGTGTAAGCGCCTCGGCGGTGGAGAGGTGGCTGAAGTGCACGTCCGCCTCGCCCTCCGCGGCGAGGGCGAGGCAGCGGGCGATTCCGGCGGTCTCCGCCGCGGTGGGGATGCCCGGCAGCCCCAGCCGGGTGGCGACGGCCCCCTCGTGGGCGCAGCCCGCCGTGCCCAGGTAGGGGTCCAGCGGCGTGATCATCGCCGGCAGGCCGAAGGTCGCCGCGTACGCCAGGGCCCGGCGCAGCACCAGGGTGTCGGCCACCGGGTGACCGCCGTCGCCCACCGCCGGACAGCCGGCGGCGCGCAGGGTCGCCATCTCGGCGAGCTGCTCGCCGGCCAGGCCGCGGGTGAGCGCGCCCACCGGCAGCACGCGGGCGCCGCCGGCCTCGGCGGCACGGCGGTGGATGAGCTCCGCGACCGGCGGCGCGTCGATCAGCGGGTCGGTGTCCGGGGGGCAGACCAGGGTGGTGATGCCGCCGGCCGCCGCCGCATGGGCCTCGCCGGCGATGGTGTCCGGGTGCTCCGGGCCCGGTCGCCCGAGTCGGGCGCCGAGATCGATGAGCCCGGGGCAGACGATATGGCCGGCGGCCTCGAAGATCTCGTCTGCGGCGAACGTGTCGGGGACATCGCCGCAGTGGGCGACGTGGCCGTCGCTCACTGCGAGGTCGCCGGTGCGGTCCATGCCGCTGCGGGGGTCGATGATGCGTCCGCCGCGAATGAGTATGCGCATCACGCCTCCTCCCGCTGACTCTCGGTGCGGGCGCCGATGACCATGGACATCACCGCCATGCGCACGGCGATGCCGTTGGTGACCTGCTCCAGGATCACCGAGCGCGGGCCGTCGGCCACGTCGCTGTCGATCTCCACGCCGCGGTTGATCGGTCCGGGATGCATGACGATGGCGTCCGGCTTGGCCGCGGCCAGGCGGGCCTCGGTCAGCCCGTAGTGCTCGAAGTATTCCTCCTCGCTGGGCAGCAGCGCACCCTGCATGCGCTCGCGCTGCAGGCGCAGCATGATGACCACGTCCACGTCGCGCAGGCCCTCGTCCAGGTCGTGGTGGACGTGCACGCCGAGCTCGCCGATGTCGCGGGGCAGCAGCGTGCGCGGGGCGATCACGCGGACCTCGCCGGTACCCAGGCCGTTGAGGGCGTGGATCTGCGAGCGCGCCACACGGGAGTGGAGGATGTCGCCAACGATGGCCACACGCAGCGGTTCGAATGCGCCCTTGTGGCGGCGGATGGTGAAGGCATCGAGCATCGCCTGGGTGGGGTGGGCGTGGCGCCCGTCGCCGGCGTTGAGAACGGCCACGCCCTCGCCGAGATGGTCGGCGATGTAGTCGGCGGTGCCGCTCTCGCTGTGACGCACCACGAACATGTCGGCCTGCATCGCCTCCAGGTTGTGGAGCATGTCCAGCAGGCTCTCGCCCTTGGTCGTGGTGGTGGCCACGTTGACGTTGAGCACGTCCGCGGACAGCCGCTTGGCGGCGAGCTCGAAGGTCGTGCGGGTGCGGGTGCTCGACTCGAAGAACAGGTTGATCACCGTGCGCCCGCGCAGCAGCGGGACCTTCTTAACGGACTTGCCGATCACCCCGGTGAACGACTCCGCGGTGTCGAGGATATCCTCCAGCAGCGCCCGCGGCACCCCCTCGGTGGTGAGGAAGTGGCGCAGCCGCCCCTCGTCGTCGATCTGTGCGCTCATTCGTCGTGCCGCTCGATGCTCAGGGTCAGGGGTTCGGGGCCGGACAGGCGTACGGCCTGGCCGGCGGGAAGGGTGATCCGGGTGCCGGCGACGTCCGCGCAGACCGGCAGCTCGCGGCTGCAGCGGTCGACCATCACCGCCAGGCGCACGGCGGCGGGGCGGCCGTAGTCGAACAGCTCGTTGAGCGCCGCGCGCACGGTGCGCCCGGTGTAGAGGACGTCGTCGACCAGCACGATGATGCGGTCGTCCACCTCGAAGGGCAGCTCCGAGGGGCGGACCCGCGGATGCATGCCGATACGCGAGAAGTCGTCGCGGTAGAAACCGATGTCCAGCCGCCCCAGTGGGGCATCCATCCCCAGGGCGTGGTGGAGGCGTTCGGCGAGCCACACGCCGCCGGTGTGGATGCCCACCATCGCCAGCCGGGCCGGATCGATGCCGGCGATGCATTCACCGATGCCGGACTGCATCCGGGTCAGCAGCTCGCTGGCCGGGGGTAGCTGGGTCATGCGGTTCCTCCCTCGGCGAACCAGTGTTCCAGGATCACCGCCGCGGCGGTCGAGTCGATGCGGTGTTTATCCCGGCGCCCGCGTGCGGGGCGTCCGATAGCGTGCAGGCGCTGCCGGGCGGCCTGTGAGGTCATCGCCTCGCCGGTCCGGTGGACCGGCAGGGCGAAGCGCCCGGCCAGGCGGCGGGCGAAGCGGTCGGAGGCGCGGGCCACCGGTGACTCGGTGCCGTCGGCGTGCTGCGGGGGTATGCCCACCACGAGCGCCAGCGGACGCCAGTGCTCGATCAGTGCGGCGACCTCGTCCCAGTCCGGGGCGCCCTGTTGGGCCTGTAGCGTGGTGACACCCCGGGCGCCGCCCGTGATCGGCTCGCCCACGGCGACACCGATGCGCGCCAGGCCGAAATCGAAGCCCAGGTAGTGCCCCTCGCGGGCCCGCTCAGGCATGGCCGGTCTGGGACGAGAGCCGGCTCAGGTCGACCCCGAGCAGCGCCGCCGCGGCGCGCCAGCGCTCCTCCACGGGCTGCTGGAAGAGGATCCCCGTGGTCGCCGGTCCGTTGAGCCAGGCGTTCTCCGCCAGCTCCTCCTCGAGCTGGCCCTCGCTCCAGCCGGCGTAGCCGAGCGCGAGCAGCCAGTCCGCCGGTCCGTCGCCGCGGGCGATGGCCTCGAGGATGTCGCGGGAGGTGGTGATGGCGAGCTCGTCGGTGATCGCGCGGCTGGCCTCCCAGTTCCCCACCGGGCGGTGGAGAACGAAGCCCCGTTCGCGCTGCACGGGGCCGCCGGCGAATACGGGCCGGTCCGCGATGCCGGCGTCGCCGACCTCGATGTCCAGGTGCTCGAGGAGGTCGCCGACGCGGATCCCCGAGGGGCGATTGATCACGATGCCCAGCGCGCCTTCCCCCGTGTGCTCGCACAGATAGGTGACACTCTGCGCGAAATTGGGGTCCGCGAGGCTCGGCATGGCGATCAGCAGGTGGTTGGTGAGATCGCTTCCTTTGCCCATGGCTGCACAGTATCCGCCATGGCTCTCGCCCCCCACAAGCCCCGGGCCCGGCGTCAGTGGGTGCTGAAGTTCTGTCCCCGGCTGAACTCCCAGGTGCGCGTGATCACCAGCAGGTCGTTGCCCTTGAGCACGCGCTCCGGTACCGGCGCGAAAGGGGCAGCGAGGTCCACGATGCGCTGTGCCGCCTGATCCAGGACCGGGTAGCGGGAGGGCTCGAGGACGTCCACGCTCACCACGCTGCCGTCGGGGCGCAGGGTGACCTCCAGGATCAGGCGGCCGCCGAGCCCGCGCCGCCGTGCCTCCTCCGGATAGTTCATGTTGCCGA
Organism: Arhodomonas sp. KWT; assembly: GCF_010993615.1. Classification (NCBI taxonomy): domain Bacteria; kingdom Pseudomonadati; phylum Pseudomonadota; class Gammaproteobacteria; order Chromatiales; family Ectothiorhodospiraceae; genus Arhodomonas; species Arhodomonas sp. KWT. The sequence continues at coordinate 4,925 of NZ_WNXE01000128.1, forward strand.
TGCGTTCGATCTTGTCGATCCAGCTCCGCATGTAGGCCGCGGCGGCGTGCTCCCGGGTGCTTGCGCTGATCCGTCGTTTGTCCGGGAAGTCGGATTCCCCCGGCGAGCGTGAGTGGGAGAACGACTCGTTGGCGGCCACCTCCTGGCTGCTGCGCAGGATGTCGGTGGCGGAGAGCTCGCGTTTCGGGGGCTTCTCCGGCTGTGGTTCGGGCTCGGGCGGCGCCGCCTTCTCCTCGGCCTTGCCGGCGACCTCGGGCTTCTCCGGCGGCTCGGGGCCCGGCTCCGGGGCCGGCGCCGGTTGTGGCGAAGGCTGCGGTTCCGGCGCGGGCTCGGCGGGCGGTGGCGATGCCGGCGGCTTCGGGGCCGGTGGCTGCGGCGTCACCGGCTCGCGGCGGCCGGCGGCCGTCTGCTCACCGCCGCCGCTGCGGTCCGCGTTGGCGATGAATTCGGGTTTCTCGGGGGGCGGTTCGGGCTCCGGTTGCTCGCGGACCAGGGCGATGTCGAGCATCGGCTGTGCGGACCGGGGGTGAGGCGGCTGCCAGGTGAATCCCACGGCCAGGAGCACGAACAGGTGTGCCCCTGCCGAGAAAAGGACCGCGAGGGTCAGTCGTCGCGTGCGCGTATCAGTCGCCGCCATGGCCGCTCCCGTGCGTTGCCGTGCCGCCGTCCTCCGCGGGCATCCGCTGCAGCACCGCGCGTGCGATTATACCGTTCACCAGTCCGAACACGACCGCCGCGGTCATCAGCCACGGCAGGAGATAGGGCAACGCCGGATGGGGCACCAGCAGCCCCCAGGCGAGCAGGAACTGGCCACCGGTGTGGGCGCAGGCCGCCAGCGTGCTGTAGCCGATCGCCCGGGTGCCCGGGAGCAGCCGCCCGACCCCCAGGCCGAGCACGGCGGCGGTGGCCCCGGCGGCGCTGAGCAGGAAACCCGGCGAGAGGAAGGTGCCGAGGACCAGCCCGGCGGCGAACACCCGCAGCACCGCCACCCAGGCGGCGGCGCGCCAGCCGTAGCGGCACACCGCGAAGACCGTGATCACGTTGGCCAGTCCCGGCTTGATCCCCGGCACCGGCGAGGGCAGCTGGGCCTCGAGGGCGTGGATCGCCGTCGCCAGGGCCGCCAGCCAGGCGATGCGCACGTCGGCGCGGGTGGCCGTGACCGTGGTCCCGCCGTTCACTGGTTGACCGCGTCCAGTCCCGGGCCGTCGCCCTCGACGGTCACCGTGACCCGGTTGGGCAGGCACACCGCCGTCTCCCCCGGGCGCGTGAGCCAGCCCGCGTGGACGCACAGCTTGCGGCGACCCGGTGAGTCGAGCACGCGGATCCGTCCGTCGCGCACGGCGATCCGGGTCTCGCCGAGGGCGCCGTGGACGGTGAGCTCGCTCTCGCCCTCCAGCGCCACGCGCCGGTGGTGGGCACCGCCCACCCAGATCTCGGCATGGGTGGCGTTGGCCGTCGATGGCGTGAGGCCGGCATGCAGTGCGGCCACCAGGATCACGGCGAGGCAGACGATCACGCCATCGGTCACGCTCATGGCGTCACCCGCTCGACCACGTCGGGTGCCGGGTCTCCCTGCAGCTCGATGCGCTTGGCCATGGCGTCGGTGAGGTGCACGCCGCCCCTGCCGTCGATCAGCATCGCGGCGGCGATACCGAGCCGCCGCGCGGTGGTGACCCAGTCGCCCGGGCCGGCCACGAACAGGGCCGTCGCCGCGGCGTCGGCCAGCCCGGGGTCGTCGGCGATGACGGTAACCGAGCGGACGCCGCGGGCGGGTCGGCCGGTGGCGGGGTCGATGATGTGGTGGTAGCGCTGGCCGTCGTACTCGAAGAAGCGCTCGTAGTCCCCGGAGGTGAAGATGGACTCGCCGGCGCGCAGCGTCACACGGGCGATAAGGCCCTCGCCGCGAGGGGAGCGGATGCCGATCCGCCAGGGCCGGTCGCCGGGCGTGCCGGCCGTGGCGATGTCGCCGCCGGCGCTGACCAGAACCGCATCGGCGCCGGCGTCGCGGAACAGGGTGCGCAGGCGCCCGGCAGCCACCCCTTTGGCAAAGCCGCCGAGATCGATGCGCACTGCCGTGTGGCCCGCCTCCAGCCGGCCGTCTCCGGGGCTCAGTGCGGACAGCGACGGATGCTTGTGAACCAGGTCCGTGACGTCGCCCGCCGGGGGTGGCCGGGAGGGCAGGTCCGTGGCCTCGTCGAAGCCCCAGAGCCGGACCAGGGCGCCGAGTCCGGCGTTGAAGTGTCCGCCGCTGCGGTGTTCCAGCCGCGCCGCGCGGCTCAGCAGGGGGCGCAGGTCCCTGGGCACGGTGGCGGCCTCGCCGGCGGCGAGCCGCCGGTTGAGCCTGGCGATGCCATCACCGCGCCGGGGGTGCCAGCGCCCGTGCCAGGTCTCCAGGTGCCGCCGCGCGTCGGTGACGGCATTGTCGAAGCCCGGACCGTCCAGCCCGTAGGCGGTGATGGTCACCCGCGTGCCGAAGGCATAGAGCCGGGCCTTGCGTGGTGGCGATCCCGTTCCGCTGCAGGCCGCCAGGAGCACGGCGGCCAGCAGCGCGGTCGCGGCCTGCCGCCGTATTGCCATCACCGCGGAAGCCGCGCCTCGATCCAGTCGAAGAGCTCGCCCGCGATGTTCATGCCGTAGAAGCGGTCGAGCTCGCGTACGCAGGTCGGGCTGGTGAGGTTGATCTCGGTGAGGTGCTCGCCGATGACGTCCAGGCCGGCGAACCAGATGCCCCGGGCCTTGAGTGCGGGCGCGACCTCGTCGACGATCCAGCGGTCGCGCTCGGTGAGCTCCACGCCCTCGCCGCGGCCGCCGGCGGCCAGATTGCCGCGGGTCTCGCCCGCCGCCGGGACCCGCGCCAGGGCGTAGGGGACCGGCTCGCCGTCGATGACCAGGATGCG
>NZ_WNXE01000129.1:0-7798 GCF_010993615.1 Arhodomonas sp. KWT
TGGACGGAGGTGTTTCTCTGGATCGAGCACTGGACGGAGGGCGACCGTCCCAGGCGGATGAAGCTGGACCGCGGTCCGTGGAACCGCGAGAAGGTCATCCGTAAATTCTCCAAACACGGCATCTGGATCCTGCTCGCCGCCTGGACCGGCCTCACCTTCGTGGGCTTCTTTACGCCGATTCGTGAGCTCAGCCTGCGTGTAATCACCCTGGATCTGGGTCCCTGGGAGACGTTCTGGCTCGTCTTCTACGGCTTCGCCACCTGGGGGAATGCCGGGTTCATGCGGGAGAACGTGTGCCTGTACATGTGCCCGTACGCCCGTTTCCAGAGCGCGATGTTCGACCGGGACACCCTCGTCATTTCCTACGACGAAGCGCGGGGGGAACCGCGCGGCCCGCGCAAGCGCGGCGCCGATCCGGCCGAGCTCGGCCTCGGCGACTGTATCGACTGCACCCTGTGCGTGCAGGTCTGTCCCACGGGCATCGATATCCGCGACGGCCTGCAGTACGAGTGCATCGCCTGTGGGGCCTGCATCGACGCCTGTGATCAGGTCATGGACAAGATGGGTTATCCTCGCGGATTGATCCGGTATACGACCGAGAACACGCTCGAGGGCAAGCCGACGCGCATCCTCCGCCCCCGGGTGATCGTCTACTCCGTGCTGCTTCTCGCGCTGATCACGGGCACGCTCACCGCGGTGGCGATGCGTACGCCGATGCGTGTGGATATCCTGCCGGACCGTAATGCCCTTTACCGCGAGCTCGATGGTGGCCGCATCGAGAACGTCTACGACGTGAAGGTGCTGAACATGTCCCAGCAGGCGCACACCTACACGGTGTCCGCGTCGGGGCTGCCTGGAATAACGGCGGACACCGATCCGGAGCGGATCGAGATCGCTTCAGGGGAACAACGGAACGTGCCGGTGCGTCTGAGAGTGGATGCGTCGGTAATGAGCACGCCGGGTACCGACGTGGAGCTGACGGTAACCTCCGAGGACGGCAGCGTATCCGTCACCGAGACCACCCGTTTCCACGGCCCGTATCACCGTGGTGAATGATGATGAGCGCAAGCGCAATGAGCACTGAAGACCAAAAGCCCTGGTACCGGCAGTTCTGGTGCTGGTTCGTCTTCGCCCCGCTGGGCGTTTGGGTGATCGCGATGATCGGTACCGTCATCGTGCTCAACGGGAACATGGACGACCTGGTGGTCGATGACTATTCGCAGTTGGGCAAGACCTACATCCAGGAACGTGCAGCCTACGACCGCGCCGATGCCCTTGGCGTCGGCGCGCGGGTGCATGTCCAGCGGGACAGCGGGCGTGTCACGCTTGCCCTGGAAGGTCTCGACAAACCCCCGGAAAACCTGAAGGTCAAGCTGGTGCATCCGACGATCGCCAAGCGCGACCTCGGGGTCGAGGTGCACCGGGATCAGACCGGGCTGTACCGTGGCGGCACCGGAAGTGCCATCGACAATCGCCGCTATGTCATCATCGAGCCCGCTGACGGTTCCTGGCGCCTGCGTGGCGAACTGAAGGCCCAGGTGGGCGATCTCCGGCTCGGGGGATCGGACGGCGACGGAGGCGCCTGACCGGCCGGCGATGGCGGAGCGGTGCTTCCACTGCGGCGATCCGGTTCCGGCCGGAGACCGCCGTGTTGTCCGGATAGACGGCGAGGACCGACCGGTATGCTGCGCGGGCTGTGAGGCCGTTGCCGGTCTGATCGCCGGCAGCGGACTGACGGATTTCTACCGCTACCGCACCGCACCCTCAAGCCGCCCTGAGCCCGAGGCGGACGAGTGGTCAGCCTACGACCGCGAGACGCTGCTCGACGAAGTCAGCCATCCCGTCGGCGAGCACACGCGCGAAGCGGTGTTCGCGCTGGAGGGGATTACCTGCGCCGCCTGTGCCTGGCTGATCGAGCGGGTGCTGGAGCGCGAGCCGGGCGTGGAGACCGTACAGGTCAACCCGGCCACCGGACGCCTGCTGCTCGGTTGGGATACGACCGTTGCGACCCTGAGCACGTTGTTGCGGCATCTCGCCGGCATCGGCTACCGGGCCCATCCGCTGGAGGCCGGCGAGGCCATCCCCGGGATCATCCGTGAGCGCCGCGCGATGCTGCGGCGGCTCGCGGTGGCCGGGCTCGGTATGATGCAGGTCATGATGTACGCGGTCGGGCTGTATGCGGGCGCGATCCACAACGACATGGATCCACAGATTGAGGCGTTCCTGCGTCTCGTCAGCCTGCTCGTGGCGACGCCGGTGGTTGTCTATGCCGGTGCGCCGTTCTTCCGCGGTGCCTGGCGCGATGTGCGCGGCGGCCGACCTGGCATGGACGTGCCGGTGGCGCTCGCCGTGGGCAGCGCGTTCGCGGCGAGTGTCTGGAATACCCTCGTTGCCGGCGGCGAGGTCTACTTCGATTCCGCGACCATGTTCGTGTTTTTCCTCACCGTCGCCCGCTCCCTGGAGATGGCCGCCCGTCACCGGGCGGGCCGGACGACCGAGTCACTGGCCCAGACGTTGCCGACCACCGCACTGCGTCTGACAGAGGACCGGCCGGAGCGGGTGGCATTGCGTGAGCTCCAGCCGGGCGACCGGGTGCGGGTCCGGCCGGGGGATACCATCCCCGCGGACGGCACGGTGGTCTCGGGGCGGAGCGCCGTTGACGAGTCCCTGATCACCGGCGAATTCGAGCCGGTGCCGCGGGGCGCGGGCGATGCAGTCCTCGCCGGTAGCGGCAATACCGGCGGCGTGCTCGACATCCGTGTCGAGCGGATCGGGCGCCAAACCCTCGTTTCCGCCATCGTGGGCCTGCTCGAGCGCGCACAGACCCGGCGCCCGAGACTGGCGAGGGTGGCCGACCGGGTCGCGGGGTGGTTCGTCTCGGCCGTGCTGGTCGGCACGGCGGTCATCGCCGGCGTATGGTGGTGGCTGGAGCCGGGAGCGGCCTTTGAGATCACGCTGGCAGTGCTGGTCGCGACCTGTCCCTGTGCGCTGTCGCTGGCGACGCCCACGGCGCTGGTTGCGTCGACCAGCGCGCTCGCGCGGCGAGGACTACTCGTGACCCGCACGGACGCCGTCGAAGGGCTGGCCCGTGCCTCGCGGCTGATCCTGGACAAGACCGGCACGCTGACCACCGGCACCCCGGGTATCCGGCGCATCCGGGTCGCAGGGCGTATCGGCCGGGACGAGGCCTATGCTTTGGCGGCCGCGCTCGAGGCACACTCCGAGCACCCGATCGCCGGGGCGTTCCCGCCCGGCGAGCATCTGCCCCGGGCAGGGGAGGTCACGGTAGAGCCGGGCGCAGGGCTTGCGGGCAACGTCGATGGCCGGGCGGTGCGTCTCGGCCGGCCGGGGTGGGCGCTGCCGGAGGGCACGACGGCGCCGGCGGGCGGGATTGTCCTCGCCGACGGCGACGGCTGGCTGGCGACCTTCGAGCTGGCCGACCAGCTCCGCCCCGAGGCGGTCCCCGCTATACAGGCACTGCAGGCACGGGGGCTGACGGTGGAGATCGCCAGCGGCGATGATCCCGCGGCCGTGGCCGAGGTGGCCGCCGCGGTCGGTGTCGACGACTGGCGGGCGCGCATGCGTCCGGAGGATAAGCTCGCGCGCATGTGCGAGGCCCAGAGCGCGGGGGAACGCGTTGTGATGGTGGGCGACGGCATCAATGACGCCCCGGTCCTTGCCGGGGCGGATGTCTCCGTTGCGATGGGCCGGGGCAGCGCGCTGGCGCGCAACAGCGCGGACATGGTCCTGATGCGGGATGATCTCTCCGCGCTGGTGGAAGCCGCCGACGGCGCCCGACGTGCGGTCCGGATCATCCGGGAGAATCTGATCTGGGCGGCACTGTACAACCTCACCGCGCTCCCGCTGGCGGCGACGGGCATGCTCACGCCGTGGATGGCCGCCGTCGGCATGTCGCTGAGTTCGCTGGTGGTGGTGGGCAACGCCCTGCGCGCGAACCGCTGGCGCGCCCCCCGGTTCGGGCCCGACGGGCATGACCCGGCGGCGATACCCACCGCGACGCCCTGATCGTTTTCCGGAGGCTGCCATGACGATTCTTTACGTCCTCATCCCGCTGGCCCTCATGCTCCTGGTGGTCTTTGTCGGAGCGTTCTTCTGGGCCGTGGGCAACGGTCAGTTCGACGACCTGGACAGCCCGGCCTATCGGATCCTCATGGACGACGAAGGCCCGTCGAAGACACCGCCGGAGGAGGGAGGCGAGGCAACGACCGGTCAGGAGCGTACCAACGCGGATCCGGGGGCAGATGAAGACGCCGACGATGAGGACCGCGGCCAATGATGGGGGACATCACCCTTATCGGGGCGTTGCTCGCCGGCCTGGTGGGCAGCACCCACTGCCTGGGCATGTGCGGCGGCATCGCCTCCGCGCTCGGCATGGGGGTGGCGCCGGAGCGGCGGACACCGTGGCGGCTGTTCGGGTATGCGCTCGCCTACAACGCCGGTCGTGTGACCAGCTATGCCGTGGCCGGTGCCATTGCCGGCGGTGTTGGCCTGTGGCTGGCGAGCCTGATCAGTCTCGGCGCATGGACCAGCGGCCTGCGAGTCGCGATGGGGCTGGTCATGGCCGCAATCGGCGTTCAGGTCGCCTTCAACTGGCGGCTGCTTGCCCCCCTGGAGCGCAGCGGCATGCGGGTGTGGGCCCGTATCGCGCCGCTGGCCCGCGGCCTCATGCCGGTACGCAGCCCCGGCAAGGCGTTGCTGCTCGGCGGTCTGTGGGGCTGGCTGCCCTGCGGCCTGGTCTACGGCATGCTCGTGGCCGCGGCGCTGGCGGGCGGCGCCGCGGACGGGGCAGCGGTGATGGTGGCCTTCGGTCTGGGAACGATGCCGGCGATGGTCCTGACCGGTACGGCGGCGGCGGTGACGGGCCGCCTGCTCGCCCGGGGGCGGGTGCGGCTCGCGCTCGGCATGACGATCCTGGCGATGGGCGTGTGGACGGCGTCGGTCCCGATCTACTCCGGGCTCAACGCCCTCTACTGCGCCCCGGCGTGATCAGTCGATGACGAGTACGGGCACGTCGAGCTCGTCGAGCAGCCGGTAGCCCTCTGCGGTGGCGAGCGGCTCGCTCGCCCGTGATATCACCAATGCCTGGCCTTCGGCCCGGTGCAGGGCCTCGACCAGCGTGGGCGCACGGGTATCGGCGATATGCTCGAAGCGGATCGGCGTCCCAACCCGTCGGGACCACTCGCCCGCCAGCCTCTCCAGCTCCGCCGACGGGCCGCTGCCCGGCCGCAACAGGATACAGAGCGGCCGGCTGCGGTCCCGCGCCAGACGAATCGCCGTGTCCAGGGTAGGGCTCGGATCGTCGCCGCCGGGCTGGAGGACCACCACCGGGCGGTCATGGCGCGGGCGTTCCTCACCCACCACCAGCACGCTGCAACGGGTGGCACGGGCGAGGCGCGAGGCGACGCTCCCCATCGCCGGGCCGTAGTGCCGGCGCCAGCCGTTGCGGCCCACGACCAGTGTGTCCCGGGGCTCGGCGGCCGTGTCGGCAGCGCGCTCAAGCCGGTCCCGACCGACCTCGAAGCGCCACCGCAGCGCCCGCCGTGTGCCCGCACTGGCCAGTGCCTGCTCCAGGAGACGGGCCCGTTCCCGCAGCTCGCGCTCGACCAGAGCCGCCTCCAGCGGGCGCGTCTGGCCGGAGGTCATGCTGATCTCGTGGCTGAACGGCAGGCCGGCGGAGCGCAGCAGGTCGGTGTCCTCGACGAACAGACCGACCAGCTCGGCGTGCTGATGCGCGGCGAGGTCGGCCGCGGTCTCCAGCGCGGCCCGGGCGCCGCGGGTATCGTCGAGCAGGACCAGGATACGCGTCACCGCCGGTTCACTCTTCACGGCCGTCTTCCCCGTCACCGACGTTATCGCCATTATCGCTCTTTACAGCGGCGCCGTCGCCGCCACTGCGCCGCTCGGCCAGCTTGGCGAAATGCCGGAGCCGGTCCGCAACTGCACGATTGACGGTGCCGTCCGGGAAGTGGCCGTCAGCATCGACCACACCGGCCTCGGCTCCGGTCAGCAGGGTCAGCGCATCGTCCACGTGGGAAAGGGGCCAGATGTGGAAGCGGCCGGCGGCGACCGCGTCGACGACACGGGGATGGAGCATGAGGTTGGCGATGTTGGCCCGGGGCAGGGCGACGCCCTGTCTGCCGTCCAGGCCGCGCTGGCTGCAGACGTCGAAGAAACCCTCGATCTTCTCGTTGACGCCCCCTACCGCCTGCACCTGACCGTGCTGGTTCACCGAGCCGGTAACGGCGATGCCCTGGGCGAGGCCGTGGCCGGAGAGCACCGAGCAGAGGACGCAGTATTCGGCCACTGAGGCGCTGTCGCCGTCGATGCCGCCGTACGACTGCTCGAAGGCGATGCTCGCCGCCAGCGACAGCGGCGCTTCTCCGGCGAAACGCGAGGCGAGGAGGTTGGAGAGGATCATCATCCCCTTGGAGTGGATATTGCCGCCGAGCTTCGCCTCGCGCTCGATGTCCACCATGTGACCACGCCCGAGCCGGGCGGTGGCGGTGATCCGCGCAGGCCGCCCGAAGGCCTGGCCGCCGAGCTGCATGACCGACAGGCCGTTGACCTGACCCACCGCGGAACCGGCCGTGTCGATGAGCAGTGTCTCGCGCTGGATGGCGCGGTCGATATTCTCGCGCACCCGGGAGGCCCGGTAGACCTGGTGGTCGATGGCCTGCTGGATGTCGTCCGCACGGATATTCCGACTGTCGTCGCGGATCGCCCACTGGTTTGCCTCGACGAGCAGGTCGCCGATCGCGCGGTTGTGGATCGACAGGCGCTCGCTGTCGTCGGCCATCCGGCTGGCGTGTTCGATGACCCGGGCCACGGCCTGGCGGTCCAGGGGGCGGACCTCGCGCTCGCCCGCCAGGGTAGCGACGAGCCTCGCGTAGTCGTGGATGCTCTCGTCGGTGCGTGCGAGGTCCTCCTCGAAATCCGCCTCGATCTTGAACAGCTCGGCGAAGTCCGGATCGTAGGCAGTGAGCAGGTAGTAGAGGCTGCGCTCACCGAGCAGGATCACCTTGACGTCCAGCGGCATCGGTTCGGGCTCCAGCGTGACCGTGCTGATCAGGCTGAAGTACTGCTCCGGCGGCTCCGTATGCACCCGCCGGGAAAACAGTGCCCGTTTGAGGCTTTCCCAGGCCAGCGGCTGGGTCAGGACCTTGCGTGCGTCGAGGATCAGGTAGCCGCCGTTGGCGCGGTGCAGCGCGCCGGCGCGCACGAGGTGGTGGTCGGTGACCAGCGCGCCCTGGTGGACCTGGTGCTCGACGCGGCCGACGAGCCGCTGGTGGCTCGGCATGTCCTCGTAGACGACCCGCGCGCCCTGCTGCTCCGCGTTGTCGACGAGCAGGTTCACCTCATAGCGCCGGAAGAACGCCTGCAGCGACTGGCCCTGTTCACCGCCCTGGCCGATCAGGGCCTCGACGTTGGCGGTGACGTCCTCGCGGATCGCGTCGAGGTGCCCGATCACACCGGGATAGTCCGCCCATTTCCCGTGCAGGTCCTCCAGCAGGTGGCCGACGGCGAATACCGCCATCTCCTCGTGGAGCGAGCGGATCTTCTCCTGGGCCTCCTTGCGCCAGCGCGGCATCTGCTGGATGACGGCCTGGAGCCGTTCCTGGAGCTCGCCCACGGCCTTCTCGATGGCCTCGCGCCGCTCCTCCGGCAGCTCCCGGAAACGCTCCGGATCCATGACCTCGCCGTTCTCGTCCTTGGGCGCGAAGGTAAAGCCGTTCTGGGTCTGGAGCAGGGCGATACCCTGCTGGTCCGCCGCCTCCTG
>NZ_WNXE01000012.1:0-30323 GCF_010993615.1 Arhodomonas sp. KWT
CTGGTGGGCCCTGCTGGATTCGAACCAGCGACCAGCGGATTAAAAGTCCGATGCTCTACCAGCTGAGCTAAGGGCCCGGAGACGCGGGATATTAGCGGATCCGCGGCGGCCGGACAATCCCGGCCGCCGCATCGACGGGCGGTCAGCCGTCGATCTGGTTCAGCCGCTGGCGCGCGAGGTTGGCCGCGGAGGATTCCGGGTAGTTCTCCACGACGCGACGCAGGGTCTTGCGTGCCTCGCCGAGCTGGCCGCGCTCGTAGCGGATGTAGCCGATCTTGAGCAGGGCGTCGGGGCGCTTGGCGCTGTCGGTATAGTCGTCGAGCACGTGCTGGAACTGCTTCAGGGCCTCGTCGAACTCCCGCTGCACGTAATGGGTCTCACCCAGCCAGTAGCGCGCGTTGTCGGCGTACTCACTATCCGGGTGCTGCTTCAGGAAGCGGGTGAAGGCCTGGCCTGCCTCGTCGTAGCGCCCGGCGCTCAGGGTCTCGAACGCGGACTGGTAGGCGTTGCGTGCCGTCCCCGCGCCTGCCGCGTCGCCGCCGCCACTCGCTGCGCCGTCATCCGCCGATGCCGAACCGCCGGAGGATAGGCCGCTGTCCCCGCCGCTCTGGTCGGTGCTGGCGGCGTTGTCCGTCCCGGTGTCCGCGGCGGGCATACCGGCATCGGTCTCCTGTCCCGGGCTCGAATCCGTGCCGGTATCGTTGGCGGACGAGTCCCCGCCGGTATCACCCGCAGTGCCGCCGTCGGAGGGGCTGCCGTCCCCCTGGCCGTTTTCCAGGGCGACGAGGCGGCTGTCGATGTCCTGGTAGATCTTGCGCTGACGCTCGGAGAGCTCATCGACCCGCCGCTCCAGCTCGCTGACCCGGCCGTTGAGGCGCTGGACTTCCTGCTGTAGCGAGGAGAACTGGTTGAGCATGCGGGTCAGGGCGCCGCTGTCGAGACGCCGTTCCAGGGTGGTGACGCGCTGCTCCAGGCTCTGTCCGTTGGACTGCTGTGCCGCTGCCGGCGCCGTGGCGGTGGCGAATACCGCCGCCGCCAGCAGCGCGGGCAGCCCGCGTTTGAGGGTGTTCGTGTGCATCATGGGCTAACGCTCGTAGACGAGTTCCACCCGGCGGTTCTGCGACCACGCTTCCTCGTTGTGGCCCGTCGCGGCCGGCTTTTCCTCACCATAACTCACCACGGAGAGCTGATCACCCGCGGCACCGTTGAGGGTGAGTACGTCGGCGACAGCCTGGGCGCGGCGCTCGCCGAGGGCGAGGTTGTACTCACGGCTGCCGCGTTCGTCGGTGTGGCCCTCGATGCTCACGCTCACCTCCGGATGGGTGGAGAGGTACTGGGCGTGCTTGGTGAGGGTCTCCACGTCCTCGGGCGCGATCTGGGAGCTGTCGAACGGAAAGTAGAACACGCGCTCGGACAGCGGGCTGGACGGGTCTTCCAGGTCGGCGCTGGTGAAGCCCCCGGAGCCCTGGGCGCCGGAGGCCTCCACACCACCGCCCTCCATGTCGCCGCTGCCGGTGGCGCCCGCGGTCTCGCTGCCCTGGGCACCGGCGGCCTGGCCTTCCTGCCCGCCCGCTGCGCCGCCGCCCTGGTCGGTGGTGGCACAGCCGCTGAGGGCGAGCGCGATGACAATGATGCTGAGCCAGCGGATGGGATGTTTCATGGGGTCCTCCGATTATCGGATGGTCGGTTTCGGGTTATTCGGGTGACCAGGCGGGTTCGCGCACGTCCCCGTTGCCCTGGATGAGGTTCGCCTCCGCCCGGCCGTGGACGGAGATGGTGGCGATCGTCGGCGTGCCGCCGTGGGTGCGGGTGTAGGCGATCATCACGCCGTTGGGTGCGAATGTCGGGCTCTCGTCCAGTGGACCCTGGCTGAGCACGCGGGTGGTGTCCGTCTCCAGGTTCTTCACCGCAATGCGGAATTGCCCGTTGCGGCGGTGGACCATGGTCAGTAGCCGGCCGTCCGGGGAGATGTCGGCGGAGGCGTTGTAATCGCCGTCCCAGGTCAGGCGCTCGGCGTCGCCGCCGCGTATGCCCTTGCGGAAGATCTGCGGCCCGCCGGCGCGATCGGAGGTGAACAGCACGGATTTCCCGTCCGGTGCCCAGACCGGCTCGGTGTCGATCGCCCAGTGGCTCGTGAACTGCCGGGTCTCGCCGCTGTCGACGTCGAGGATGTAGATGTCCGGGTTGTCGCCGCGAGAGAGCGTCACTGCAAGCCGTGAGCCGTCCGGCGACCATGCCGGGGCGCCGTTGATGCCCTTGAACTGCGCGACGGTCCGGCGCTGCCCGGTGGCGACGTTCTGAACGACGATCTCCGAGCGGCCGGCCTCGAAGGAGACGTAGGCGATGCGCTCGCCCTTCGGCCCCCAGGCCGGGGAGAGCAGCGGCTCGCGGGAAGTGACGATGGTCTGTGGGTGGTGGCCGTCCGCCTGGGCGACGACGAGCCGGAACTGACGGGCGTCGCCGGCGCCGCTGGCGCGGACGTAGGCCAGGCGGCTGTTGAAGCCGCCGTCGCGGCCGATCAGCGAGCGGAACACCTCGTTGGCGATGGTATGGGCGAGGCGGCGCAGGTCGCTGCCGGTGGCGGTGTAGCGCTTGCCCACCATGCGTGAGCCGGCGTAGACGTCGAGCAGCTCGAAGCGGACCTGGAATTGCCCGCCGCTGCGCTCCACCGAGCCTACAAGGAGATTGTCGGCGCCGATCACCCGCCAGTTGCGGAAGTTGACGTCCTCCATGCGTGAGGGCTGGGCGAGGAAATCCTCCCGGGGCACGGCCTCGAACAGGCCGGTGCGCGTGAGGTCCTCGCGGACGATGCCGGCGATGTCCTCCGGCGCGGTATCTCCGCCCTCGAAGGGCACGACCGCGATGGGCAGCGCACCCAGTGCGCCGCCGGTGATGTCCACGGTGATCTGGGCCTGTGCCTGGGTCGCGGCGAGGCCGAGAATCACGGCGAGCAACAGGCGTTGCAGTCGTTTCATGGCAATTGATCCCGTAACTACTGCCGGCGGTGATCCATCATCACCCGTGCCGTGTGAACACTGCTAGCCCTGTGGGCTGAAGTGCAGGTCGATCGGGCTGAGCCGCTTCGCGACCGCCTCGTCGTTCGGCATGCGCAGCTCCGCGGTCTTGCGGACCGCGCGCAGCGCGGACTCATCGAAAGCCTGATTGCCGCTGGACTCCACCAGTTCCGCACCGCGGATCAGTCCGTTGGGGGCGACGCGTATGCGGATCACGCAGGTCAGCCCGTCCGGGACGGTGGGTGGCCGGGTCCAGTTGCCGCTGATCTGGTTGTTCCATACCCCGGAGAGGCTGGCAACGGCCTGGTCTGCGGCCCGGGCGGTGCGCTCTTCGGCAAGCTGTTTCTTGAGTGCCGCCTCGCGCTCGGCCTGCTCGGCCTTGCGCTTCTCCTCAAGCTTGCGCTGGCGTTCCTCCTCGGCCTTACGCTGCTCCTCGAGCTTGCGTTTGCGCTCGGCCTCGGCCTCGCGTTTGGCCTTGGCCTCGGCGAGGCGTTTCTCCTCGGCCTTGCGTTGTTCCTCGAGTTTGCGCTGGCGTTCGGCCTCCGCCTTGCGTTGCTCCTCGAGCTTGCGTTTGCGCTCGGCCTCGGCCTCACGCTTGGCCTTGAGCTCGGCGAGGCGTTTCTCCTCGGCCTTGCGCTGTTCCTCGAGTTTGCGCTGGCGTTCGGCCTCCGCCTTGCGCTGCTCCTCGAGCTTCTTCTGGCGCTCGGCCTCGGCCTCGCGTTCGGCCTTGGCCTCGGCGAGACGCTTCTCCTCGGCCTTGCGTTCGCGCTCGATGCGGTCCAGCTCGGCCTGGCGTTTCTCCTCGGCCTGCTGTTTCTGCTTCTCGATACGCTCCATCGCGGCCTTAACCCGCGACTCGTCCACCGTCACCGCCTGGATGGCGCGGGTATCCGGCTCGCTGCGCACCGGCGGGGCGGCCGAGAAGCTCAGGCCCAGCGCGACCAGGGCGGCCACGTGGACGCCTACGGCGAGGGCGATGTCACCGGCGAGGCCTCCGCGCATCAGCGCTCCCCGGCCGGCGGCTCGGTCATGAGGCCCACCTGGGGGACGCCGGCCTGCTTGAGCCGCGCCATCACCTCGATGACCCGGCCGTAGCTGACGTTCTTGTCACCGCGCACGAGTACCGGGACGTCCGGGCGTTGGCGGCGAACGGCGGTGACCGTAGTGATCAGTGCCTTTGCGGAGACGGGCTCGTCCGGGCTCTCGCCGACGTTGAGGTAGGTCTGGCCCTCGCTGTCGACCTCGATGATCACCGGCTCCTGGTCCTGCTGCGGCATTGCCTCGGCGCTCTGCTGGGGCAGGTCGATCTCCACGCCCTGATAGAGCAGCGGTGCGGTGACCATGAAGATCACCAGCAGTACCAGCATGACGTCGATGTAGGGCACGACGTTGATCTCGGCCATCGGCCGGCGCCGGATGCGCTGTCTGGGCGGAGGGAGCGTGCTGCGCAAGGTGGCGGCTCCTGATCAGTCCGCGGCGCTGCGCGCGCCGCCCGCTGTGTGCTGGGCCTGGACGTGGCGCTGGAGGATGCTGGTGAACTCCTCCACGAAGATCTCGTAGCGGTTGAGCATGCGCTCGATGCGGCTGGCGTAGCGGTTGTACGCCACTACCGCCGGGATCGCGGCGAACAGCCCCATGGCGGTGGCGATCAGTGCCTCGGCGATGCCCGGGGCGACGGTGGTCAGCGTCGCCTGCTGCATCTGCCCGAGGGCCATGAAGGCGTTCATGATGCCCCAGACGGTGCCGAACAGGCCCACGTAGGGACTGGTCGAACCCACCGTGGCCAGGAAGGGCACGTAGGACTCGAGATCGTCCGTTTCCCGGGACAGGGCCACGCGCATGGCCCGGTGGGCGGCCTCGACGGTGGGTTCGCCGGCCGCCCCCTGTTTGCGCATGCGCGAGAATTCGCGGAAGCCGGCGCGGAAGATGCGCTCCATGCCGCCGGCCTCGTGGTGCGGGGTCTGCATCTGGGAGTAGATCTCGGCGAGGTTGCCGCCGGACCAGAAACGGTCCTCGAAGGCCTCGGCGCCGCTTTGCGCCTGGCGCAGGGCCCGGCGCTTGCGGAAGATCAGAACCCAGGAGGCCACCGACGCGGCGAGCAGTGTCAGCATCACTAACTGAACGACGAAGCTTGCCTGGAGCACGAGGTGGCTGAACGTCATGTCAACCGACATGGGGGGTCTCCGCTCGCGATGATCTGTGGACGATGGCCCGGCCGCGTGTGCTCGCCGGCACTGTGGCCACGCCGCACGCCGGTCCCGTCAGGGGGCCGGTTGTGCGCGGCGAATGGAGCGTCAATGTAGCTATCCTGCCTCGGCGCGGCAAGCGGCTGCATGACGCCCATGGCTACAGGCAGTGGACCGGGGGAAGCGCCCCCGGGTTCCCGGGGGCGTTCAGGAAGAAAAAAGCACCTGCAGACCGGAATGAGGGGGTGACGGGGCTAAAGAAGCCTGCAGGCGCGTAAACCGTTTGGCGTCGTGCCGTTTTCGCGGCGCCGTGTGTTGCCATGGGTGCAAGACTACCACCGCATACCGGTGCGTCGAATCGGGTGTCCAGCAGGGTTGTTCGAGGGGAGTGAGGCGTTATTTATATTGTTGTTTATTAAGAATTTATTAGGAATGTTTGGCGGCTGTCGTGAAGTAACGACACCACCCGAGGGCCGGTCCGGAGCGGGGTTCGCCGTCCCGGCGGCGTACGGCGTCGTCCCGCCGCGACACCGCCGGGGCCCGGGCGTCAGCGCTGGGGCTTGAACATCCCCGGATTGAGCTCGTGGCGGTTGAGCAGCTTGTAGAACTCGGTGCGGTTGCGCTTTGCGAGCCGGGCGGCCTGGGTCACGTTGCCCTGGGTAATCTGCAGCAGCTTGACCAGGTAGTCCCGCTCGAAGTCCCGGCGGGCATCGGCGAAGGCCGGCAGGCCGGGGGTGTCATCACGCAGGGCCTTGCGCACCAGGTCGTCGGAGACGATCGGTGCGGTGGACAGGATGGCGACCTGCTCGATGACGTTGTAGAGCTGGCGGATATTGCCCGGCCAGGGCGCGCTCACCAGCCGCTCTAGGGCCGGCTGGGCGAGACTGCGGAGGTCCTTGTCGTACTTCGTCGCCAGCTCCCGGAGAAAGTGGTTGGCGAGTAGCGGGATGTCCTCGCGGCGCTCGGAGAGCGGCGGCAGGTGCAGCGAGACCACGTTCAGTCGGTAGTAGAGGTCCTCGCGGAACTCGCCCTCCGCCATGGCCTGTTCGAGATCGCGGTGGGTGGCGGAGATGATGCGCACGTCCACCGGCACCGGCGTGCTCGTGCCCACCGGGTGGATCTGCTGCTCCTGGAGCACGCGCAGGAGCTTCACCTGGAGCGCCGCGGGCATGTCGCCGATCTCGTCGAAGAACAGCGTGCCGCCGTCGGCGGTGCGGAACAGCCCGGTCTGGCCGTCGGCGGTGCCGAAGAGCTCCGCCTCCAGGCGCTGCTCCGGGATTGCGCCGCAATTGACCGGTACGAATGGGGCCTCCGCGCGACGGCTGGCCCGGTGGATGGCCCGGGCGAGGACCTCCTTGCCCGTGCCGCTGTCCCCCTGGATGAACACGCTCGCCTCACTGGGGGCGATCAGCCGGGCGCGCTGGAGGATCTCCTCCATCGCCGCGCTGCGGGTGATGATCTCCGCGCGCCAGGCCTGGGCGGTCTCGTCCTCGTCGTCCTCGGCGGGGATCGCGCCGGACAGCCGCAGGGCGCTCTCCACCTGCTGGAGCAGGTACGGTGCCTCGAACGGCTTGGTGATGAAGCTGAACACCCCGCTCTTGGTGGCCCGGACCGCCTCGGGGATAGTGCCGTGGGCGGTGAGGATAATCACCGGCAGGCTCGGATGCTGGTCGTGGAGGCGCTGGAACAGCGTCATGCCGTCCATGCCGTCCATGCGCAGGTCGGTGATCACCAGATGCGGACGCACGGCGGTGATGTGCGCCAGCGCTTCCTCGCCGCTCGCGGCGGTGGTGATCTCGTAGCCGCGCGAGCGCAGGCGGATGGAGAGCAGGCGGAGCACGCCCGGGTCGTCGTCCACCACGAGGATGCGGTAGGCCGTGGTCATGGTTACTGGGTCCCGTTCCGCTGTTGTTCGCGTTGCTGGAGGCTTTCCTCGATGGCCTTCAGGCCTTCGAGCTGGTCACGCAGCTGGGCGTTCTCCGCGCGCAGCTCCTCCAGCGCCTTCTTCAGCCCCTTGTTGCCGGCGTTGCCGGCCGCGGCCTCGCCGCGCCAGTGCAGTCCGTCGGCGATGACCGCCGCGAGTACCCCGGCGGCAGTGTCTGCGGTGGCCGCCGCGTCGAGGCAGTCGTCGAACAATGTATCGATCGCCGGCGGCTCGGCGTCCCCCGGCAGGCGCAGGGCGAGCATGCCGGCGCTGAGCTCGGCGGCGTCGCAGTGCCCGTCCGTGCGGTTCTCGAGCTGGCGCGCCATGCGCTGACGCAGGGCGTCGCCGGACAGGCCCTGGCTGCCGCGCACGGTTTCCAGCGCCGTGGCCACGGTTCCCGCCTCGGTGTCCGGCAACCGCTGCTGCGGCCACTCCCCGGGCAGATTCTGACAGCCCGCCAGGACCCCGGCCGTGAGCGCGAAGACGGCCATCATGCGTTTCATGCGTCGATCACTCCTTGCCCGCCGCCGGCAGCGCCGTCCCGGCGTGCTGCGGCGCGGGCCCGCGCAACGGCAGCATCACGCGGAATCGGCCGCCTGTGCCATCGCCGGCACCGCCGATCTCGATGCGACCGCCGTGCGCGAGTGCGTATTCCCGGGTGATCGACAGGCCGAGGCCCGTGCCCTTGACGTAACCTTCCGGCTGGTTGCCTCCCTGGTAGAAGGCCTCGAAGATGCGCGTCCGTTCGCCTTCCGGCACCCCCGGGCCGTCATCCTCGACGACCAGCGTCACCCACTCATTGTCCGGTTCGATGGTAACCCGAACCCGACCCCCCGTGGGCGAGAACTTGATCGCATTGGAGACAAGGTTGTCCACGATAGTGCGCAGCTTTTCCGCATCGCCGCGCAGCGGCGCCTTGGCCTCGCGGAAATCGAGATGGATGTCGCGGGCGCGAATGGCCGCGCGGTGCCGGCCGAGCACTTCGGCGGCGATCTCGCCGAGGTCCGCCTGGCCGAGGCGCAGTTGCGGGAGCTGGGACTGGGTGCGCGAGAAGTCGAGCAGGTCCTCGATGAGGCCCTGGAGCTGGCGGCCGCTGTCGTCGAGGATGGTGGTGATCTCGCGCTGCTCGTCGTTGAGCGGACCGACCACCTCCTCGCTGAGGAGCTGGCTGGACTCGCGGATCGCGGTCAGCGGTGTCTTGAGTTCGTGGGATACGTGGCGGAGGAAGCGCGTCTTCTCGTTCTCAAGCTCGATGAGCCGGTTGCGCAGCCAGTCCAGTCGTTCGCCGAGGGCCTGCAGGTCCTGGGGACCGGAGACGGTGATCGGCTCGTCGAAGCGGGCGGCACCGAGCCGGCGGATGGCCTGATCGATGCCGCGGATGGGCCGGGAGATGAGCACGGTGAACACGCCGGCGGAGATCAGCGTCAGCGGCAGCAGGGCCGCCCCCATCCAGAACAGCCAGCGCTGGGCGGTGGCCCCCAGCGACTGCATGCGTCGGACCTCCTGGTCGATGACGTCGTTACTGCGCGTGCTCACCGCGTCGGCGAGCTGGGTCATCGCGATGAAGCGGTCGGTCACCGCCTCCTGGGTGAGCCCGTCCGGGGCGCCCTCGGCGGTGAGCTCGTCGAACAGGCTCTGTTCGCGCTCGCCGAGCACGTTCAGCAGCCGCTGCTGCGTGGTGGTCGCGGCAAAGCGCCGCAGCTCGGTCAGGTTGTCGCGGAACTGCTGGTGGGCGTTGCGATAGACCTCCAGGAGACCCTCGTCGTCCAGCACCAGGTGCTGGCGTGCGGCGCGCTCCAGCGCGGTGAGGCTGTCGTCCAGGTTGCTGGAGAGCTGGATCGCGCGGGCCGCGTTGTAGACCGTGGTGTGCGCCTGCTCGGAGAGACGGTCCACGTACACGCCGGCGTAGCCCAGCGCCACGAACAGCGGCACGATCACGAAGCCGAAGCCGAGGAGGATGAGCGAGAGCAGCGAGCGGGGACGCACGGCGCTCACCCGTCGGCGAACAGGTCCCCGGGCAGATCGCCGCGCGGGGGTGGCGCGAAGCCGCAGTGGCTCCAGGCGCTGCGGGTGGCCATGCGCCCGCGCGGGGTGCGCTGGAGGTAGCCCTGCTGGATCAGGTAGGGCTCGATGACGTCCTCGATGGTGCCGCGCTCCTCGCCGATGGCGGCGGCGAGGTTGTCCACGCCCACCGGCCCGCCGTCGAACTTCTCGATGATGGCGCGCAGCAGCCGCCGGTCCTGGATGTCGAAGCCGTTGGTGTCCACCTCCAGCAGGTCCATGGCCGCCTGCGCCACCTCTGCGGAGATATGGCCGTTGGCACGGACCTCGGCGTAGTCGCGCACGCGGCGCAGCAGGCGGTTGGCGATGCGCGGCGTGCCGCGGGCGCGGCGGGCGATCTCCTCGGCGCCGCCGGTGTCGATGTCCAGGGTCAGCAGGCCGGCGGAGCGGCGCGTGATCTCGGCGAGATCCTCGACGCTGTAGTACTCCAGGCGCTGGACGATGCCGAAGCGGTCGCGCAGCGGTGAGGTCAGCAGCCCCGCACGGGTGGTGGCGCCGACCAGGGTGAACGGCGGCAGGTCGAGCTTGATGGAGCGCGCCGCCGGGCCCTCGCCGATGAGGATGTCGATCTTGAAGTCCTCCATCGCCGGATAGAGCACCTCCTCGACCACCGGTGCGAGGCGGTGGATCTCGTCGACGAAGAGTACGTCGCCCGGTTCCAGGTTGGTCAGCAGCGCGGCGAGGTCGCCGGGCTTGTCGAGCACCGGACCGGAGGTCTGGCGCAGGTTCACGCCGAGTTCGTGGGCGATGATGTTGGCCAGTGTGGTCTTGCCGAGGCCGGGCGGACCGAAGATCAGGGTGTGGTCCAGCGACTCGTCGCGCCCGCGCGCCGCGGAGATGAAGATCTCCATCTGCTCGCGCACCCGCGGCTGGCCGGCGTAGTCGCCCAGCCGGCGCGGCCGTATGGCGCGGTCGACGGCCTCGTCCTCGGGCAGGGCGGTGGAGCTGACGACGCGGTCGGCTTCGATCATGGTGTCATCTCCGGTCAGCGCACGGCGCGGCGCAGGGCCTCACGGATGAGGGTCTCGCTGCTGTGGGCGTCGGTGTCGATGTCGGCGAGCAGGCGCTGTGCCTCGGCGGGCTTGTAGCCCAGGGCGACGAGCGCGCTCAGCGCCTCGCCGGTGGCGTCGTCCGCGCCTGTCCCGGCGCCGCCTCCCGCGGGGGCGGGGGTGACCGCCGCGGCGCCGCCGAACTCGCCGATGCGGTCCGCCATCTCCATGACCAGGCGCTCGGCGGTCTTCTTGCCCACCCCGGGCAGCCGCGTGAGGGTTGCGGTGTCGCGGGCCTCCACGCAGCGCACGAAGTCCTCCGCGCGCATGCCGGAGAGCAGGGCGAGGGCGAGTTTGGGGCCGACCCCCGAGACGCGGATGAGCGCCCGGAAGAGCCGGCGCTCGGCCTCGCTGAGGAAGCCGAAGAGCACCTGGGCATCCTCGCGCACCGCCAGGTGGGTGCGCAGGGTGACCTCGCCGCCGATCTCGGGGAGCTCGTAGAACACCGACATCGGTGCCTCGACCTCGTAGCCCACGCCCTGGACGTCCACCACCAGCACCGGTGGCTGTTTCTCGACCAGCTTTCCGTGCAGCCGTGCGATCATGCCGTGCGTCCCCGTCCGGCGAGCCGCCCGGCGAGGCGGTCGCGGTGGATGTGGCAGAGCGCGACACCGAGGGCGTCGGAGGCGTCCTCGCGCAGCCGGCCCTGCAGTCCCAGCAGTGTGCGCACCATGTACTGTACCTGCTCCTTGCCGGCGCCGCCGTTGCCGGTGACCGCCTGCTTGACCATGGAGGCCGTGTACTCGGCGAGCGGCAGGCCGCGGCCCACGCAGGCGCAGATCGCCGCGCCGCGGGCCTGACCGAGCTTGAGCGCGGAGTCCGGATTGTTGCGCACGAACACCTGCTCGATCGCCGTCTGCGCCGGCTGGTAGCGTTCCACGACCTCGCCGAGCTGCTCGAAGATCGCGCGCAGCCGCACCGGGAAGGCCTGGCCCTCGACGCGGATCACGCCGCTGGCCACGTACACCAGCCCGCGGTCGTGGCTGTCGATGATGCCGAAGCCGGTCACCCGCGAGCCGGGGTCGATGCCGAGCACGCGGCACACGCCGTCGCCGCTCATGCTGCCGGCCTTACCGCCGTCGCCGCTGTGCGAGCGCCCATGGCCGCGTCAGCCCTCTTCGTAGGCGGAGGGCTGGATGTCGGCGTTGGTGTAGACGTTCTGCGTGTCGTCGAGGTCCTCCAGACGCTCGATCAGCCGCAGGGTCTTGCGCCCGTCCTCGTCGCCGACCTCGACGGTGGTCTCCGGGCGCATGGTCACCTCCGAGTCCGCCGGTTCCAGGTCGGCGGCGAGCAGCGCGTCCTTGGTGGCGTGGTAGCTCTCGGGAGCGGTGAGCACCTCGATGGAGCCGTCCTCGTTGGTGACGATGTCGTCCGCGCCCGCCTCCAGCGCCACCTCCATGATGCGTTCCTCGTCGCTGTCCGGCGGGAACAGCAGCACGCCGCGCTGGGTGAACAGGAAGGCGACGCAGCCGTCGGTGCCGAGGTTGCCGCCGTGCTTGGAGAAGGCGTGGCGGACCTCGCTGACCGTGCGGTTGCGGTTGTCGGTCATGCAGTCGACCATGATCGCGACGCCGCCGGGGCCGTAGCCCTCGAAGCGCGGCTCCTCGTAGTTGGCGCTGTCGTCATCCCCCGAGGCCTTCTTGATCGCGCGCTCGATGTTGTCCTTGGGCATGTTCACCGCGAGCGCGCGGTCCATCGCCAGGCGCAGCCGCGGGTTGGTCTCCGGGTCGGGACCGCCCATGCGGGTGGCGACGTTGATCTCGCGAATGGCCTTGGTGAAGAGCTTGCCGCGCTTGGCGTCCTGGGCCTTCTTGCGGTGCTGGATGTTGGCCCACTTGCTGTGTCCTGCCATGATCCTCCCCGTCGGTGCACTGTCATGGACGTCGGCTCTGGTGTGCGCGCGTGTTCGCCCGCACGACGATCCTGATAGATTATCATGACCGGGTATCGGTCACCGTGGGGAGTGGTTTCCCGCGGCCGGGGGAAAGGACGTTCGGGAACTCGGGGGCTATGAGCGAAGAGGTTTCGGTTGACTGGCTCGAGGGCGTCTCGCCGTTGCAGGGACTGGATCGGGAACGCCTCGCGGCACTGGTCGCGGAAGCGGAGGTGGAGCGCCACGAACCGCGCGCGGTGATCTTCCAGCGCGGCGACAAGGACGCCTGGACACGCTACGTGCTCTCCGGCGAGGTGGTGATGGCCACGGCGCCCGGCGAGCCGGTACACAGCGTGGTCGGTCTCGGCGATGCCGGCGTGGCGGCGGAGCCCATCGGCATGGACGACGTACATACCTGCAACGCCCTGGCGCGCACGGCGGTGAAGCTCATCCGCGTGCCCACGGCGCGGATCCGGGCATTGCTCGACGAGGTCGGTCCGGCCACGGACTACGAGGTCGACGAGATCGGCGCGGCCGACGAGTCCGACGAGCTCTACAGCGCACTCATCACCGACCTGCTCCAGGACCGGCTGGATCTGCCGACCATGCCGGACGTCGCCGTGCGCGTGCGCTCGGCGGTCGCCGACGAGCGGGCCGGTGCGCCGGAGGTCACGCGCATCATCCAGGCGGACCCGGCGGTCGCCGCGCGGGTCCTGCAGGCCGCGAACTCGGCGCTCTACCGCGGCGAGCGCACCGTGGACAGCCTCAACCAGGCGGTGGTGCGGCTGGGGCTGCGCAACGTCCGCGAGCTGGTCACGGCGGTGACCATGCGCGAGGTCTTCAAGTCGAAGAACACCCTGCTCAACCAGCGCATGCTCGAGCTCTGGCAGCACAGCGCGCTGGTGGCCGCCACCTCCGCGGTGCTGGCCCGGCGGCTGTCCGGCTTCGATTCCGACCGGGCACTGCTTGCCGGGCTCATCCACGACATCGGTGTGGTCCCGATGCTCGCTCACGCCTCGGACTATCCCGGGCTCGCCGGCAATCCCGGGGCACTCGAGCAGGCCATTGCCGCCCACCGCGGCGATCTCGGGGCGATGATCCTGCGGCGCTGGAACTTCTCCGACGAAATGGTGGACGTGGCCCTGCTCGCCGAGGAGTGGTCGCGGGAGTCGGACGGCGGGGCGGACTACGCGGACCTGGTCATCGCCGTGCAGCTCGAGTGCCTGGGCGGCGGTGCCCCGGACAGCGAGCTCCCCGCGCTGGAGACAGTGCCGGTCTACGACCGCCTGGGGCTGGCGAGCATCGCCAGCGACACCGGTGAGACCCTGCTCGAGGAGGCCCACGACGAGATCGGCGAGATCCAGGCGCTGCTCATGGGCTGACGCCCGGGGTCAGCCCCCGGGCTTTCTCAGATCCTTGCGCAGGATCTTGCCTACCGGTGACTTCGGCAGCTCGTCGCGGAAGAACACCCGCTCCGGCACCTTGTAGGCGGTGAGCTCGCGACGGGCCCACTCGCGCACGTCCGCCTCGGTGAGCGACGGGTCGCCCGTCACCACGAAGGCGTGGACGTGCTCGTCGCCCTCGTCGTCGCGCACGCCCACGACCGCCACCTCGTCGATGTCCGGGTGGGCGCCGAGGACGTCCTCGACCTCGTTCGGGTACACGTTGAACCCGCTGACGTCGATCATGTCCTTCTTGCGGTCGACGATGGAGAGATAGCCCCGCTCATCCATGCGTGCGACGTCGCCGGTGTGGAACCAGCCGCCGCGCATTGCCGTCGCGGTCTCCTCCGGGCGCTGCCAGTAGCCGCGCATCACCTGCGGGCCACGCACCACGAGCTCGCCGGGGGTGCCGAGGGGGACGTCCTCGTCGTCCTCATCCACCAGGCGGACCTCCGTGCCGGGCATCGGGATGCCGATGGTCCCCAGCCGGACCTCCCCGGCCGGCGGGTTCACCGCTACCACCGGCGAGGTCTCGGACAGACCGTAGCCCTCGCAGATCGGGCTGCCCACGAGCCGCTCCCATTCCTCGGCGACGTGGGTGTGCAGTGCCGTGCCCCCGGAGATTGACAGGTCGATGGAGCGGGGCGGGTTCTCGCGGAACCAGGACTCGCGCAGCAGGCCCTGGAACAGGGCATTCACCGCGGAGAACTTGGTCACGGCAAACTGCTCGAACGCCCGGCGCAGCTTTGCCGGCGGCCGCGGTGACGGGCAGAGGATGTTGCGGCAGCCCGTGGTGAAGAAGGTCAGCATGTTAAAGGTGAACGCAAAGATGTGGTACATCGGCAGCGCCGTCAGCACGATGTCTTTACCGGGGCGCAGCACCGGCCCGGCGATGGCCAGGGTCTGGGCGACATTGGCCATGAGGTTGCCGTGGGTGAGCTCCGCGCCCTTGGCGACGCCGGTGGTGCCGCCGGTGTACTGCAGCACGGCCGTGTCGTCGCTCCCGCGCCGGGGCGGGTCGGCGCGCAGGGCGCCGGCCCCGCGCTCGCCCTCGGTGATGGCCTGTTCCAGCGGTGTCACCGCCATGGGCATGGCCGGGATTTCGCGGCGGATATAGCGCAGCATCCCGCGGATCAGCCGCGATTTCAGCCAGGGGAAGAACGAGGCGATGCTCAGGGTCACGACCCGGGAGACGTCCGTGTCCCGGAGCGCTTCCGGGAGCTTGTCGGCGAACATGTCGATGATCACCAGCACCCGGGCGCCGGCGTCGCGGAGCTGGTGGTTCATCTCGTGGGCGGTATAGAGCGGATTGACGTTGACCAGCACCGCACCGGCCTTGAACACACCGAACGCGCATACCGGGAAGGCAAGGTTGTTGGGGGCCTGCAGCGCGACCCGCTCGCCGGGGGTGATGCCCGCCTCGTCGCGCAGCCAGGCGGCGAAGGCGTCGGAAGCCCGGTCCACCTCCGTGAAGCTCAGGCTCGCGGTCATACCGTTCTCCAGGCAGACCGTGAACGCCGGTGCCGAGGTGTGTTCCCGCGCGGCACGGCGCACGAGCGCGGCGAGGTCGGTGTCCGGCAGCGGCTGGAACTCGCCGCTGACACCGGGGCCGTAGGCATCGAGCCAGGGCTGAGCCCCGGCGCGGTTGGAGTCGGTCATGGCAGCGCTCTCCTCCTGCACGGCGGCCGGCACCCGGTGCGCCGGTGCCGCGATTGTGCCATCGCCCGCCGCTCTCCCGCATTGGCCCTCTTCGCGGGGCTGGTAGGATTGTCGTTCTTTGCGGCGGTCGTTTCACGCCGGATCAACGGAGCCTCTCCGAAGCCCGACCATGCACCATACGCTAGCGTATCCTCGCCATCCGGGGAAATCCTTTTCCGCCATCGCCGCGCACTGGCCCGGCGCCGTGTGGCTCGACAGCGGCGGCGTCGCCGGCACCCGCTACGACATCATTGCCGCCGCGCCACGGGCCTGGTTCCGGGTGGTCGACGGCGTGGTCCGGCGCCGTTGCGCCGAGGGAGGGACATGGGTGGATACCGGCCTTTTTCCGGACGGGCTGCGGGCCGGGCTGGATCGGGCGCCGGTAGGGCCGCCGCCGTTCGCCGGCGGGCTCATCGGCTATTTCGGCTACGACCTCGGACGCCGGCTGATGGGCCTCGCGGACGCCTCCGCCGGCACGGTGGAGGCCGAGTTCGGGCGCTACGACTGGGCGGTGGTGATCGATCACCACCGGTGCCGGGCGTGGCTCGCCGGTCCGGCGGCGGATGCGTCGCTGGCGCACGCGCTGGACGCGGCGATGGCGGCGACAACGGCTCCGGCGCGGCGCTGGCGGCTCGGTCCGGTACTGGCCGACCTGGACCGTGGCGCCTACGCCGCGGCCTTCGCCCGGGTGCAGCATTACCTCCACGCCGGGGACTGCTACCAGGTGAACCTGGCGCGCCGGTTCGAGGCGCCGCTGGAGGGCGACCCCCTGGGCCTGTGGCTGGCCCTGCGCGAGGCGAGTCCCGGCGGATACGGCGCGTATCTCGACCTGCCCGGGCGTTCAGTGCTCAGCATCTCGCCGGAGCGGTTTCTGCAACTGCGCGACGGTGCCGTCGAAACCCGGCCGATCAAAGGTACCCGGCCCCGGGACCCGGAGCCGCGGCGCGATGCTGCCCTCGCCGCGGACCTGCGCGGCTCGCCCAAGGACCGGGCGGAGAACCTGATGATCGTGGATCTGCTGCGCAACGACCTCGGTCGGGTGTGCGAGACGGGCAGCGTGCGCGTGCCGCGTTTGTTCGACGTCGAGCGCTTCGCCACGGTGCAGCACCTGGTCAGCGTGGTGACCGGGCGGCTGCCCGCCGGACGCGACGCCCTGGACCTGGTGGCGGCCTGTCTGCCCGGCGGCTCGATCACCGGGGCCCCGAAGCACCGGGCGATGCAGATCATCGACGAGCTGGAGCCGACCCGGCGGGGTGTGTACTGCGGTGCGGTCGGTTACCTCGGTGACGATGGCGCGATGGACACCAGCATCGCCATCCGTACCGCCGTTGCGGCCGGCGGCCGGGTGGAATACCGCGCCGGCGGGGGCGTGGTCGCGGATTCCACCGAGGCGGGGGAGTTCGACGAAACGGGCGCCAAGGCAGCCGCCTTCCTCGGCCTCGTCTCCGCCCCGCGGTAAGCCGCCTGTCCCTGCGGAGTCCGGCCGGGACACGCACGGCCGGAGGTTTCCGCCCGCTGGTCGCGGCGTTTTTGTGCGGGGCGGCATCGCGCGCGCACGGCTGTTATGATCGACAGCTACTCAAAGGGCTCAACACAGACGGGTCAGGGAGGCAGTAATGGAAGATACGGTCATCGTCGCCGCCGGACGCAGCGCCATCGGCAATTTCGGCGGGGCCCTCTCGCAGCTCTCGGCAGTGGATCTCGGCACCCAGGTGCTTCGCGGTCTGCTCCAGCGCGCCGGCGTGGACGGCGAGCAGATCGACGAGGTGATCCTCGGCCAGGTCCTGGCTGCCGCCGCCGGTCAGAACCCGGCGCGCCAGACGGCGCTCAACGCCGGTCTGCCGGTAAGCTGCCCGTCCATGACCATCAACAAGGTCTGCGGTAGCGGCCTCAAGGCGACCCATCTCGCCAGCCAGGCGATCCGGCTGGGCGATGCGCGCACCATCGTCGCCGGCGGCCAGGAGAGCATGAGCACCGCACCGCACGCCCTGCCGAAGTCCCGCACCGGTCAGCGCATGGGCGACTGGAAGCTCGAGGACACCATGATCAAGGACGGCCTCTGGGACGCCTTCAACCAGTACCACATGGGCGTCACCGCGGAGAACCTGGCGGAGAAGTACGGCATCTCCCGCGAGGAGCAGGACCAGTTGGCCGCGACCTCGCAGCAGCGCGCCGAGGCCGCACAGAAGGCCGGGCGCTTCGCCGACGAGATCATTCCCATCGAGATCCCCCAGCGCAAGGGCGATCCGATCCGCTTCGACGAAGACGAGTTCATCAAGCACGGCTGTACCGCGGAGGGGCTCGGTAAGCTGCGCCCGGCGTTCAAGGGCGATGGCAGCGTCACCGCCGGCAACGCCTCCGGGATCAACGACGGCGCCGCCATGGTGCTGATGATGTCCGCGGGCCAGGCGGAGGCGCTCGGCCTGGAGCCGCTGGCGCGGATCCGTGCCTATGCCAACGCCGGCGTGGATCCGGCCTACATGGGCTCCGGCCCGGTGCCGGCGACCCGGCGCTGTCTCGAGCGGGCGGGCTGGTCCATTGGGGACCTGGACCTTATCGAGGCGAACGAGGCCTTCGCCGCCCAGGCGCTTGCGGTCAGCCGCGAGCTCGAATGGGACATGGAGCGTGTCAACGTCAACGGTGGTGCCATCGCCCTCGGTCATCCCATCGGGGCCTCCGGCGCCCGTATCCTCGTCACGCTCCTCCATGAGATGAAGCGCCGGGACGTGCACAAGGGACTGGCGACGCTGTGCATCGGCGGCGGACAGGGCGTCGCCCTGGCCGTGGAGCGATAGAAACCGCCACGCGCCGTCCGCCCCCGGGCGGCGCCCTCATCACCCAACGGCCAGGCAAGAGCACCCATGTCCGAGACCCGAGTGATCAAGAAATACCCGAATCGCCGGCTCTATGACACGGCGATCAGCAGCTACATCACCCTCGCCGACGTCAAGCGCCTCGTGCTCGACGGCGTGGACTTCGAGGTGGTGGACGCCAAGACCAAGGCGGATCTGACCCGCAGCATCCTTCTGCAGATCATCAGCGAGGAGGAGGAGGGCGGCGAGCCCATCTTCTCCAGCGATCTGCTCGCCCAGATCATCCGCTCCTACGGCGGGAACATGCAGAACATGCTCACCAGCTACCTGGAGAAGAGCATGGAGATGTGGGAGGAGCAGCAGCGCCTGTTCCACGAGCGCACCCGCAGCCTCATGGGCGGCGACCCGATGGAGATGCTCAGCCAGATCACCGAGCGCAACCTCGCGATGTGGCAGGCGATGAGCGGCTTCAGCGACGGTGGCGCCCGCCGCGGCTCCTCCTCCGGCTCCGGCGGCGGCAGCGACAAGAAGGGCGGCGGCTCCAGCTCCGGCGGCGGCAACAAGGACGACTGAGCCGGCCGCCGCATTCCGCATTACCGGCCCGGTGCTCCTGCGCCGGGCGGTCTCCCCTCTCCCGCTCCGTGGCGGCACGGGCGGGCCCGGAATCCGGTTGACACATCCCCGGGGCGGTCCTACGCTTGCCCGGTATTGTGCGCCGCACAATCCGCGTTGTGCGTGCGCGTCCATTCCGATCCATAGATTCAAGAGGTAGCCGGCATGAGCGAACGTCTGGCCCTGGTGACCGGCGGCAACGGCGGTATCGGTACCGAGATCTGCAAGCACCTGGTGCGCTCCGGCCACCGGGTGGTGAGCACCTGCGTCGACCCCGAGCGCGAGAACATCCGCGAGTGGCAGGCCGAACTGCGCGAGGCGGGTTACGAGGTGGACTGGGTCGCCTGCGACGTCTCGGATTTCGAGGCCTGCGTAGAGATGGCGAACCACGTCGAGCAGGAGTTCGGCAACGTCGACGTCCTCGTCAACGCCGCCGGCATCACCCGGGACGCGTTCCTGCACAAGATGGACCCGGACAACTGGCAGGCGGTGATCACGGTGGACCTCAACAGCGTGTTCAACGTCACCCGCCAGTTCGTCGGCGCTATGCGCGACCGCGGCTACGGGCGGATCGTCAACATCTCCTCGGTCAACGGTGCGGCGGGGCAGTTCGGCCAGACCAACTATTCCGCCGCCAAGGCCGGTATCCACGGCTTCACCATGGCGCTGGCGAAGGAGAGTGCGCCCAAGGGCGTGTCGGTGAACACCGTCTCCCCGGGGTACGTGCGCACGTCCATGACCGCGGCCATCCCGGAGAAGGTGCGCGAGTCCATCGTTGCCCAGATCCCGACCGGGCGGATGGCCGAGGCGGAGGAGATCGCGCGGGTGGTGGCCTTCCTCGCGGAGGAGCAGTCCGGCTACATCAACGGGGCGAACATCCCGGTGAACGGCGCGCTGTTCTGCAGCTTCTGAGCCCTGCCCCTGATGCATGCCCGAGGCGGCGGTCGCTTCGCCGCCGGCGGGCTCATTCCCTTGCCGAGAGCCAGTCGTCCAGCGCGGGATAGAGCGTGCCGTGGGCGTGACTGCTGATGAACACCCCCAGGTGTCCGCCGGGCAGCCGGTGCTCGGTGTACTCCCCGCCGGTGCGCCCGGCCAGCGCCGTGGCCGCGGCCAGCGGCACGAGGTGGTCCGCCTCGGCGGCGGCGTTGAACACCGGCACGCGGACGTCCTCCAGGCGCACCGGCCAGCCGCGCAGGGTCAGGCCGCCCCGGATCAGGGCGTTGTCCCGGTAGAGGGCACGCACGAACTCCACGAACGCGGTCAGCGCCTGATCCGGTCCCTCGTACATCCAGTGCTCCATGCGCAGAAACTCCCCCAGGGCCTCGTCGTCGTCCTCGGGGACGGTGCGGTAGCGGTCGATGAGCAGCGGCAGCGGGCGCAGGGCGGTGAACGCCCAGTTGAGCTCGCTGGCAGGGACGTTCCGGGCGCTCGCGTGAACCGCCGAGAGGTCCATGCCGCGGGCCATGCGTGCGAGCGTGTCCTCCGGGCCGGCACCGTCCA
Source organism: Arhodomonas sp. KWT (assembly GCF_010993615.1). Lineage (NCBI taxonomy): Bacteria > Pseudomonadati > Pseudomonadota > Gammaproteobacteria > Chromatiales > Ectothiorhodospiraceae > Arhodomonas > Arhodomonas sp. KWT. Next base: position 20,173 of record NZ_WNXE01000012.1, read on the forward strand.
CCGGCGTGGCGAGCGTGGTCAGCGTTGCCGCGGCCTGCGGGTTGCGTGCCATGTGGCAGAGCGCGAGGTAGCCGCCCTGGCAGACGCCGGCGAGGTGCGGCGGGCCGTCGCCGTGGCGCGCGCGCACCGTGGCCAGGGCGTTGCCGATGCCGGTCAGGGCGTAGTCGGCGAGGTCGCGGAAGCGGTCCGCGGCCTCCGGGTCCCGCCATTCGAGCAGGTAGACCGGCCGGGAGGCCGCCAGCCGTGCCACCACCGAGCGCCGCGGCGAGACGTCCAGCAGCTCGGGGCGGTTGACCAGCGAGTAGACGATCAGCAGCGGGCGTCCCGGCCCGCCAGCATAGTGGCGCAGGCGATACAGCGGTGTGGTCTCGACGACGGTGTACGCCTGCGCGAGGCGTTCGGCGAGGCCGCGGGCACGGGCGTTGGCGAGGCGTCGTCCCCCGGTTTGCCGCCGGCGTGCTGCGTTCATCCCGTCCCCGATCCGGCGAGCTGGCGCTCCAGCCGCGTGATGCGCTCCTGCGCGTTGGCGAGCTCGGCGCGGCTGGGCAGGCCCAGCGAGGGTGCGATCTCGTCCATGACCGCAGTGAGCGCGTTGCGGGTGGCGGTGGCTGCGCTCCAGAAGGCGGCCAGGGCCTCGGCGAGGCCGCCTTCGGCCAGGGCGCGCTCGTAGCGAACCTCGACGCAGGTCGCCCAACGCGCCAGGCGTGTCTCCGCGTCCGGCTCCGAGGTGTGTTCGATTGCCGCGGCGTAGTCCTCGGTGCCCGTGGCGACGATACCGGCGAGCGTGCCGGCGAGGGTTAGGGCGGCACGCTGCCAGTCGTGCAGATTCGAGGCGAGAGCGGTCAGCTGGCGCTGCAGGCTGCCCCCGGGGCCGAATCCGGCCGTCCCCGCCGGGGCCACAAAGCGTGCCAGCGGGCCGAGAAAAGCGAGGCCGGTTTCCCAGTCCGGTGGTGCGGGAGGGGCGGAGGGCAGGGCGGCCTGCCACTGGTGCAGGCCCGCCGCGCTGGTCCTGGCCGCTTCAGGGGTGGCGATGGCGGGATCGCTGCAGTGCTCCCAGAGCCGTTCCAGCGGCGGCAGGTCATCACCGGCGCCGAGGCCCCACGCCTGCTGCAGCGTGGCGAACCACCGTGCCATCTCCGCCTGCCAGTCTTCCGCGCCCGTGCCCATGGTCGTTGTCGTGCCTCGCAGTGGGGCGTGCGCCCGCCTCGTGGCGGCTGCACAGCGTCGCCGTCACCGCCGCCCTCGGCGGTCCGGGCGACAGTCTAACATCGCGGCTGGCGGGGCGCGGGGTCACTCCCCGGATGAGGGTTCCCCGTCCTTGCCGGATATCTGCTGTTGCCAGTTCTGCTGCAGGGCCCGGGCACGGGAGCGCTGGTAGCCGTCCGCGGCGGGGCTTGAGAGGACGTCGTCGAGCTGGCGCAGTGCACTGCGCAGGTCGCCGCGGGCGGCGTAGAAGCGTGCCATGGCCAGCGAGGCCTCCGCTTGCCGGCCCGCCGCGTCCGCGGTGCGGGCATGCAGGCGGAGAAGATCGTCGGACCAGGGATGGCGCTCGGCAGCGGCGGTGACGGCCTTGAGGGCTTCCTCGTGCCGGCCAGCGGCGGTGAGGGCCTGGATGCGCCGGTACTCCAGGGCATAGTCGTCCGGGAACAGTGACAGCCCCTCCTCGAGGATGGATATGGCCTGTGCGGGCTGCTCTGCGGCCCGGGCGATGTCGGCCCGGGTGAGGTAGTACGCGGCGCGCTCCCCGCCATCCGTGGATGCCGTGTCGAGCGCCTTGCGGGCGGCATCGAGGTGGTCGGCACGGATGAGGGCGACGGCGAGCCCGTAGTGTTCGGCACGGGTCGCCTTGCCGTCGTCCAGCTGGCCGCGCAGGCGCTCTACGGCGGCGCTGCCGCTGTGGGCGGTGATGGCCGCGAGGCGCGCGTGAATGAGCGCGAAGTTCGCGCTCTCGAAGGTCTTGCCCTGGGAGGCCGCCAGCTCGTCGGCGCGCTGGCGGCTCTCGGCGATGCGCTCCTCGGTGAGCGGATGGGTGCTCAGGAACGGCGGAGGCGTGGCACTGTAGCGGCTGGCGTCGAGCAGGCGGCCGAAGAAGCGGGGCATGCCATGGGGATCGAAGCCGGCCCGCGCGAGCAGCTCCTCGCCGATGCGGTCGGCCTCGTGCTCGTGTTCCCGCGAGTAGGCGAGCTGGCTCTGGGCCGCACTTGCCATGCCGGACATCGCCGCCGCGGACCCGGCCTGCGGGTCCTGGGTGCCTATGAGGATGCCCGCGAGGATCATTGCCATGGTGCGCAGGCTGCTGCCCTGGGCGGCGAGGATGCGGCGCGCGAGGTGACGCTGGGTGACGTGGGTCATCTCGTGGGCCAGCACCGAGGCGAGCTCGCTCTCGCTCTGGGCGGCGAGGAACAGCCCGGTGTTCATCCCGATGTAGCCCCCGGGCATGGCGAAGGCGTTGATCCGCGGGTCGTCGATCAGGAAGAAGCTGAAGCCGTCGCTCGGACGGCCGGAGTACCCGGCCAGCCGCACGCCGAGGTCGTGGATGTAGCCCGTTATCGCCGGGTCGTCGACCAGCGAGGCCTCCCGACGTATCTCCCCCATCATGCGCTGGCCGATCTCGTGCTCCCGGGCCGGGGTCATCACCTGGTCGGCGGGATCGCCCATGTCCGGCAGCGAGAGATCGAGCGCGGCGCCGGCCGCCGGTGCGGTGACGATCCCGGTGGCGAGGATGAGCGCGCTGAGCAGTGTTCGTGCCATAGGCTGCCGGCCGGCGGTTGGGTGTGGGTGATCAGACCGGCCTTCGCGGCGGACGTTCCCCGCCGTGATCATCCGGTCCCAGGCTGACATTATCGTGGGAATCGCTAGTAGTATACCCGCGCGGGGCCCCGGGACGTGATGCCCGGCCGGATGTCCGGCCGAGCCGCATCGCCATGGTCCGCCCGCGGCCGCGACGGGCGGCGCGGGCCGGCGGGCCGCCCGGGTCACTCCAGTCACGCAGCCGACGGGCGAGGGTATGCAGACGATTCGCGATTGGCTTTGGCGCCACATGAATGACCCCCAGGTGGTCGCCCTTACCGGGGTGCTGCTCGTCGGGCTGGGCACAGTGGTTTTCTTCGGCGACATGCTCGCGCCCGTGTTCACGGCGATCGTGATCGCGTACCTGCTCGAGGGGGTGGTCCAGAAGCTCGAGCACTGGATACCGCGGGGGCCGGCGGTGATCGTGGTCTTCCTGCTGTTCATGGCCGGCTTTGCACTGGTGATGTTCGCGCTCATGCCCACGCTCACCCAGCAGGTTGCGCAGCTGGTCGAGAACCTGCCGCGCATGCTCGATCGCGGTCAGACCACATTGCTGCGGCTGCCGGAACGCTATCCGGAGTTCTTCTCCGCCGAGCAGGTCAGCAGCCTGCTCGCAGCGATCCGCCAGGAGTCCGTGGACCTCGGGCGGATGCTCGTTTCCTCGGTCTCGCTGTCCTCGGTGGTGAAGATCTTCACCCTCGTCGTCTATTCCATCCTCGTGCCGCTGCTGGTGTTCTTCTTCCTCAAGGACAAGGCGCGCCTGCTCGGCTGGGTGCGCCGCTGCCTGCCGCGCCACCGCACCCTCGCGGACACGGTCTGGCACGAGGTGGACATGCAGATCGGCAACTACGTGCGCGGCAAGTTCCTGGAGATCCTCATTGTCGGTGCGGCGGCCTATATCACCTTCGTGCTGCTCGGCCTGCAGTTTGCCGCGCTGCTTGCCGTGGTGACGGGGCTGTCCGTGATCATCCCCTACATCGGCGCGACGGTGATCACCGTGCCCATTGCGGTGGTGGCGTACTTCCAGTTCGGTCCGAGCAGCGAGTTCATCTGGGTGATGGCGGCCTACGCGATCATCCAGGCCCTGGATGGCAACGTGCTGGTGCCGCTGCTGTTCTCGGAGGTGGTGAACCTCCACCCGGTGGCGATCATCGTTTCGATCCTGGTCTTCGGCGGCATCTGGGGCTTTTGGGGGATATTCTTCGCGATCCCGCTGGCGACGCTGATCAACGCCGTCATCAACGCCTGGCCGGAGCCCGAGCCGCCGGAGGCGGCGCGCGGCGAGGCCGACGACGCCTCCGGCTGACGGCGCGCGGGCACCGCGGCCCGCCCGCTGCCCGTGGTCACAGGCCGTGGGAGCCGGAATCGGGCTCGTGCGTGTCATCCTGTTCGGCCAGCCGGCGCTGCTCGGCGGCGTGGTCCCGGGCCAGCAGCACGTAGAAGCCGGGGAGAACGAACAGGGTGAACAGCGTGCCGATGCCCAGGCCGGTGCTGATGGTCAGGCCGATGGCGAAGCGGCTGACGGCGCCGGGGCCGCTGGCCGTCAGTAGCGGCACCATGGCGACGATGAGCGCCACCGAGGTCATGATGATGGGCCGCAGCCGGATGGCGCCGGCCTCCAGTACCGCGTCGACCTTGGACAGCCCCTTTTGGATCTGCTGCTGGTTGGCGAACTCCACGATCAGGATGCCGTTCTTGGCGACCACGCCGATGAGCGTGATCAGTCCCACCTGGGTGTAGATGTTCATGCTCGCGAAGCCGAGGGTGATGAACGCCATTGCCCCGGCGATGGACATGGGTACGGACACCAGGATGATGAACGGATCGCGCCAGCTCTCGAACTGCGCGGCGAGCACCAGGTAGATCACCAGCAGCGACAGGAAGAAGGTCGTCACCAGCGCGGTGCCCTGCTGCTTGAACTGCCGCGAGGCCCCGGTGTAGTCGACCCCGTAGGAGCGGGGCGCGATCTGCGCGGTCTGTGTCTCCAGATAGCCCAGCGCCTGCCCCATGGTCACGCCGGGCGCCATCACGCCCTCGATGGTGATCGAGTTGAGCTGCTGGAACTGCGTGCGCTCCGATGGTTCCACCCCCTGCTTCAGGGTGACCAGCGAGGACAGCGGCACCAGCGCACCCGTGTCCGCACGGATGTAGTAGTCGCGCAGCATCTGCTCGTCGAGTCGGAAGCGACGCTCCACCTGGGGGATCACCTGGTAGCTGCGCCCGTCCATGCTGAAACGGTTGACGTAGTCGCCGCCGAGCATGGTCGCCAGGTTCTGGCCGATCTCGCGCATGCTGATGCCCAGGTCGCCGGCGCGGTCGCGGTCCACCTGGATGGAGACCGTGGGCCGGTCGAAGGCGATGGACTTTTTGAGGAAGGCGAAGTTGCCGCTGCCCATGGCCTTGCCGACGATCTCGTCGGCCACCTGGTTCATGTCCTCGTAGCTCGCCCCGGAGGTGAGCACGAACTGCACCGGCAGTCCGCCCCCGGCGCCCGGCAGGCTCGGGCGCGGGAAGGCGCTGATCTGCAGTCCGGCGACCTTGCCCAGTGCGCTCTGCAGCTGCGGCTGGGCCTCGAACTGGGAAACGTCGCGGTCGGCGTAGCTCTTCATCTTGAAGCCGCCGAAGATCGTGTTCGCCGAGTCGCCGCCGAGGATCATGAAGCTTTCCTTGTAGCCCGGCACGCCCTCCATCTGGGTCTGGATGTCCTGGCCGTAGGCCTCCAGGTAGTCGAGGGTGGCGGTTCGCGGCCCGGTGGCCTGGAAGAACAGGATGCCCTGGTCCTCGGTGGGGGCGAGCTCGTTCTGGGCGGTGACGAACATGAAGTAGATCGACACCAGCACCGCGACGGCGAAGATCACGAGCACCGAGACGGTCTGCAGCGCGCGGCCGAGCAGTGCCCGGTAGCCGCGGGCGAGGGCGTTGAACGCCCGCTCGACCATCTGCTCGAAGCGCCCGGGGTTGCCGTGGGGCTTGAGGACCTTGCCCGAGAGCATGGGCGAGAGCGTGAGCGCGATCACGCCGGAGACCAGCACGGCGCCGGCCAGGGTGAAGGCGAACTCCGTGAACAGGGTGCCGATCAGCCCGCCCATGAAGCCGATGGGGGCATACACCGCCACCAGCGTCGTGGTCATCGCGATGATGGGCACGGCGAGCTCGCGGGCCCCCTGCATGGCGGCGTGGAAGCGGGTCTCGCCGGACTCGATGTGGCGGTGGACGTTCTCCACCACGATGATGGCGTCGTCCACCACCAGGCCGATCGCGAGCACCATCGACAGCAGTGTGAGCAGGTTCAGGGAGTAGCCCAGGGTGAGCATGACGAACGCGCCACCGATGAGTGACAGTGGCACGGCCACCGCCGGCACCGCCGCGGCACGGATCGAGCCCAGCGAGAGGTAGACCACCAGCAGTACGATGGCCACCGCTTCCAGGATGGTCTTGTAGACCTCGTCGATGGAGTCCTGGATGAACTCGGAGGCGTCGTAGGGCAGGACCACGTGCATGCCCTCGGGGAGCTGGCCGCGGACGGTCTGCACCCGCGCGGTCACGGCCTGCGCGGTGTCCAGCGGGTTCGCGCCGGGGGCCTGTTCGATGGCCATGAACACCGCCGGCTTGCCCTGGTACCACGCCTCGGACGTGTACTCCTCGGCGCCGAGCTCGCTGCGGGCGATATCGCGCAGGCGCACGAGGGTATCGCCGTCGCCGCGGATGACCAGATCGCGGAAGTTCTCCGGGTCGGATACGTCCGTGGTGGCGGTCAGGGTGATGGCGGTGTAGTCGCCCTTGGTCTGGCCGACGCCAGCGAGGTAGTTGTTTGCGCGCAGCACCTCCGCCACGTCCGTGGGCGTGACGCCCAGCGAGGCCATGCGGTCCGGGTCGAGCCAGATGCGCATGGCCAGGCGCTTGCCGTGCAGCCGGGCCTTGGCCACACCGGGCACGGCCTGGAACTGCGGCTGGACCACGCGCAGGAGGTAGTCCGTGACCTTGGGCACGCTGAGGTCATCGCTGTAGAAGGCGAGGTACATCAGCGCCGTGGAGTCACCGGTAGAGGACTCGATGACCGGGTCCCGCGCGGCCTCCGGCAGTACGTTGCGCTGGCTCGCCACCTTCGCCTGGATCTCGGAGACCGCCGCGTTGGGGTCGTAGTTCAGCTCCATATGGGCCTCGATGGTGGAGGCCCCCTGGCTGCTGGTCGCGGTGATGTAGTCGATGCCGTCGGCCTCAGCGATGGCCTGCTGCAGCGGTGTGGTCACGAAGCCCTTGACCAGCTCGGAGCTGGCGCCGGGATAGGCCGTGGACACCGTGACCACGGTGTTCTCCAGCTCCGGGTACTGGCGCAGCTCCATGAGCCCCAGCGACCGGGCACCGACCAGCAGGATCAGCAGGCTGATCACCGTCGCCAGGACCGGGCGACGGATGAAGATGTCGGTGAATCTCATTCGCCGGAGACCTCCCCGTCGAGGGCGGTGCTGTTGTCGACGGTCACGGGCTGGCCGTCACGCAGCTTGACCAGCCCCGCGCGGACCACCTCCTCGCCGGCGGACAGCCCGTCGGTGATCTCCACACTGCCGGACTGCGTGGCGCCGGTGGTCACGGCACGGCGCTTGGCGACGCGCTGGCCGCCGTCGTTCCCGGTGACGACGTAGACGAAGTCGCCGTAGGTGTTGTAGGAGATCGCCGTGCGCGGGACCACCACCACGGTACGTTCCTCCGGCATGAGGGTCTGGACGCGGGCGAACATGCCGGGGCGCAGGACGTCGTCCGGGTTCGGCAGGGTGGCGCGCACGTTCACGCTGCGGGTGCCCTCATCCACACCGGAGTCGATGGCGGTGATCTCGCCCTCGAACTGCCGTTCGGGGTAGGCGCTGACCCGGATCTGTACGGTCTGGCCGTTGCGGAGGTCGCCGAAGCGGCGTTCGGGCACGGCGTAGTCCACGTAGATGGGGTCCAGCGCGGTCAGTGTGACCAGGGACTGGCCGGCGGTGATGTACTCGCCCTGGTCCACCTGCTTGATGCCCAGAAGGCCGTCGAACGGCGCGCGGATCACCTTCTTGGCGATGCGCGCCTCCTGCTCGGCGACCTGGGCCCGGGCGGCCTCGTAGCGGGCCTTCGCCTCGTCGTACTGGGACTGGGAGACGGCACGCTTGGGCAGGAGGTTGGCGTTGCGCTCGAACTGCACCCGGGCGAGCTCGCGATCCGCCTTGAGCCCGCGCAGGGAGGCCTGATCGACACTGTCGTCGAGCTGTACGAGCACGTCGCCGTCCTTCACCCGGCTGCTGGACTCGAAGCTTACCTCGCTGATCTTGCCGGCGACCTCGGTGGTGATCTCGATGCCCTGCACCGGCGAGACGCTGCCCACGGACTGGATACCCGGGCGCCAGCTCACCTCGCGGGCCGTGGCCGTGGCGATGGTGGCCGGCGGCTGCGGCTGGTTCGCCTGCTTCGCCATCTCCTGCATCTGGAGGTACTTCCAGCCGAAGATGCCGCCGAACACGAGTCCCAGGAAGACGACCACCAGGAACAGCCGGATTATGACCTTCATCAATTCTTTTCCCCGTTTGCCGAACCGCTAATCATCGGCACAGCCGCCGGTCCGTTCAACATAATTTTTGGCAGTGGATCGTGAAGAGAGTGTGATGGTGGCCGCGCCGGCAGGCGTGACGCCCTCAAAAAGTAGGCGCCGAGGCGGGGAATGCAACCCCTTCAGGCGTCGGGCAGGATCAGAGGGCCGAAGAAGGCCTCCAGGAGGGTGTCCGCGTCGTGCTCGAGATCACACTCCGCGGGCTTGCGCAGATACTGGCTGAACAGTCCGGACATGTAGGCGTGCAGCGCCATCGCCGCGACCCGCGGCGGGATCGCCGGGTTGAGCCGGCCCCGTGCCTGTACCCGCTCGAACTGCTGTTCGAACAGGTCGATGATCTCGGCGATCAGCGTGTCCTGGCGGGCAACGGCCGGGTTGATGTCGTCCACGCGCTCGCTGCGGTGGAACAGGATCGTGTAGACCCGGCGGTGACGCAGGTCCTGGGCGATGCGGTCCAGCCCGTGTCGGCACAGGCCGCGCAGGGTCTCCACCGGGTCGCCGTCGTGGGTCCGGCAGAGCTCCTCGACGAGCTCGGCCATCGGTGGGCGCACGCGTTCGAGCATCGCCTCGAAGAGGTCGCTCTTGTCCTGGAAGTGCCAGTAGATGGCGCCGCGGGTGAGCCCCGCGTGACGGGCGATCCGCTCCAGCGAGGTGCGGGAGACGCCGTTCTCGAGAAACGCCTCCTCCGCGGCGTCCAGCAGCCGTTCCCGCGTCGCTTCCGATTCTTCCTTGGTTTTCTTGGCCATAGGGTTACCCCGGGATGTGCGCGCCGCCGGCCAACCCGCGGTATGCGGCCCGGCCCGGGCGTCGATCCGCCGCCCGGGCCGGCGACGGGGCCGAGGCACTATGCTCGGCCCGTCGAGCGCCTGTCAAAGGATGGCTCACGCCGGCGTTTCGTCGTCCTGGGTCGTCTCACCCCCGTGTCGTCGGCCGCCGCCCAGGAGGTCGGTGATCCGGCGCACGATGACGTAGAACAGCGGGATGAAGAAGATCGCCAGCAGTGTGGCCGAAATCATGCCGCCGAGCACCGCCGTGCCGATGGCGATGCGCGAGGCCGCACCGGCCCCGGAGGCGAAGGCCAGGGGGATGACGCCCATGGTGAACGCCAGCGAGGTCATCAGGATCGGGCGCAGCCGGACCCGGGCGGCCTCGACGGTCGAGGCGACCAGGCCGTAGCCCTGGTTCTCCAGCGCCCGGGCGAATTCGACGATCAGTATGGCGTTCTTCGCGGTCAGGCCCACCGTGGTCAGGATGCCGACCTGGAAGAACACGTCGTTGGGCAGCCCGCGCACGAGTGCCGCGAGTACCGCGCCGAGAACGCCGAGCGGGACCGCGAGCATCACGGAGACCGGGATGGTCCAGCTCTCGTAGAGCGCCGCCAGGGCGAGAAAGACCACGATCACGGACACGCCGTAGAGCAGGGTGGTCTGCGCCCCCGATTGGCGCTCCTGGTAGGAGAGGCCGCTCCAGGCGTGGCCTATCCCCTGGGGAAGCTGCTGGAGCAGGCGCTCGACCTCGGTCATTGCCTCTCCGGTGGAGTATCCCGGGGCGGGCTCGCCCTGGAGCTGGCGGGAGGGGGTGCCGTTGAAGCGCTCGAGCCGGGGTGAACCGAACGTCCACTCGCCGCTGGTGAGCTCGCCCAGCGGGGTCATCCCACCGTTGTCGTTGCGCAGGTACCAGTCCTCGAAGTCACCCGGGAGCATGCGCGCATTCGCCTCGCCCTGGAGGAAGACCCGCTTGATGCGGCCGTTGTTGAGGAAGTCGTTGACGTACTGCGACCCCC
>NZ_WNXE01000012.1:30420-40676 GCF_010993615.1 Arhodomonas sp. KWT
GACCCCCCAGGTGACCGAGAGCAGGTCGTTGATCCGGGACAGGGGCACGCCCAGCGCCTGGGCCTTCTCCTGGTCCACGTCGAGGTGGTAGCGCGGGCGGTCCTCCAGGCCGTTCGGGCGGACGTTGGTGAGCACCGGGCTCTGCGCGGCGAGCTGCAGGAACCGGCCCTGTGCCTGCATCAGCGCCTCGTGTCCAACGCCGCCGCGATCCTGCAGCCGCAGATCGAAGCCCAGGGCGTTGCCCAGTGCCGGGATCGAGGGGATGTTGAAGGCGAATACCCGGCCGTCGCGGATCAGCCCGGCGAGATCGCGGTTGGCCTTCTGGATGATGGCGCCGACGCTCTCGGTTTCCGGATCGCGCTCGGACCACGGGTTGAGGTTCACGAAGGCGATACCCGCGTTCTGCGCCCGTCCCGCGAAGCTGAAGCCGGCCACGGTGAAGATGCCGTCCACGGCATCCTGGTCGAGGAAGTAGTCCTTCACCTTGTCCATGGTCGCCTTGGTGCGCTGCTGGGTTGCCCCGGAGGGGAGCTGGTACTGCACCAGCACGACGCCCTGGTCGGCGGACGGAAGGAAGCCGCCGGGCACCCGGGTGAAGCCGTAGGCGGTGCCGGCCACGATCGCCGCGAAGACCACGCCATAGATCCACGGATGGCGGCCGAAGTGGCCGACGGTCGCGGCGTAGCCGCTGGTGGCGCCGTCGATGCCGCGGTTGAACCAGCCGAGCAGCCGGTGCAGCAGGGTCTCGTGCTCCTGGCGTTTGAGCAGGCGGGCGCACAGGATGGGGCTGAGGATCAGTGCCACCAGCACCGAAAGTGCCATCGCCGCCACCAGGGTTAGCGAGAACTGCCGGTAGATCGCACCCACCGAGCCCGGGAAGAAGGCCATGGGCACGAACACGGCGGAGAGCACCACGCCGATGCCTACCAGCGCACCGCTGATCTGGCCCATGGACTTGCGCGTCGCCGCCATGGGGCCAAGCCCGTCCTCATGCATGACGCGTTCGACGTTCTCCACCACGACGATGGCGTCGTCGACCAGTAGCCCGATCGCCAGGACCATACCGAACATGGTCAGCATGTTGATGGAGAACCCTGTCGCTGCCATCACCGCGAAGGTGCCGAGCAGCACCACCGGCACCGCCAGCGTCGGGATCAGCGTGGCCCGCCAGCTCTGCAGGAACAGGATCATCACCAGCACCACGAGGGCGATGGCCTCGATCAGGGTGCGGACCACCTCCTCCATCGAGGCCTCGACGAAGGGGGCGGTCTCGAAGGGGGTGGCGACCTCGAGGTCCTTCGGGAAGTAGGGTTCGAGCTCGTTGAGGCGTTCCTCCACGCGCCGGGTGGTCTCCAGGGAGTTCGCGCCGGGCGCCAGGGTGACGGCCAGGCCGGCGGCCGGCTGGCCGTTGTAGAAGCTGTCGATGTGGGTGGAACCGCCGCCTAGCGCGACCCGGGCGATGTCGCCCAGACGCACGCGGGAGCCGTCCGGCTGGGTCTTGATGAGGATGTTGCGGAACTCCTCCGGCGTGTTCAGCAGCGTCTGCGAGGTCACCGTCGCGTTGAGCTGCTGGCCCTCCACCGCCGGCAGACCACCGAACTGGCCCGCCGTGACCTGGGCGTTCTGGGTCTCGATGGCCGAGCGCACGTCGGACACGGTGAGGCCATAGCGGATGAGCGCGTCCGGGTCGAGCCAGATGCGCATCGCGTACTCCGAGCCGAACACGGTCACGCTGCCCACGCCGGTGACTCGGGCGATGGGTTCCTTGATGTCCGAGTGCACGAAGTCGGCGATCGCCTGCTTGGTCATCTCGCCGTCGCCGGAGATGAAGGCCTTGACCAGCAGGAAGCTCTCGCTCGCCTTTTCCACGCTGATGCCCTGCTGGCGCACCACCGTGGGCAGACGCGGCTCGGCCAGCGCCAGCTTGTTCTGAACCTGCACCTGGGCGATATCGGGGTCGGTGCCGCTGGCGAAGGTCAGGGTGATGGTCGCGTGGCCGGTGGAGTCGGAGGTCGAGCCCATGTAGAGCAGGCCGTCCAGGCCGGTCATTTCCTGCTCGATAACCTGCACCACGGTGTTCGAGACCGTGTCCGAGGACGCACCGGGGTAGCTTGCCTGGATCTCGACCGCCGGTGGTGCGACGGTCGGGTAGCGCTGGATCGGCAGCGTGTTGATGGCGAGGACGCCGGCGAGCATCACCGCGATCGCCAGCACCCACGCGAAGACCGGCCTTTTCAGGAAGAAATTAACCATTGTCGGTCTCTCCCGGCCGGTTCGGGATCTCGGCCGCAACGGCCTTCACCGCCTGGCCCGGCCGTGCCTTCTGCAGGCCCGAGACAATGACGCGATCACCCGCCGAGAGGCCGTCCTCAACGACCCAGAAGCTGCCGAGGGCGCGGCCCACCTTGACGCTGCGCTGCTCGGCCTTGCCCTCGCCGTTGACCACCAGTGCGGTCGCCTCGCCCTGGCGGTTGTGGGTGATGCCCTGCTGGGGCACGAGCAGGGTGTCCTGCTTGGTGCCGGAGCTCAGCCGTGCGCGCACGAACATCCCGGGCATGAGCTCATGGTCCGGGTTGGGGAAGACCGCGCGCAGGGTCACCGTTCCCGTGCCCTGGTCGACGGTCACCCCGGTGAACTCCAGCTTGCCGGGATGGCCGTATTCGGTGCCGTCGTCGAGCAGCAGCTCCACCCGGGCCTTGCCGGGCTCGGCCTTCTCCAGGTCGCCGCGGTGGAAGGCGCGCCTGAGGCGTATCATTTCGGTGGTCGAACGCTGGATGTCGACGTAGATGGGGTCGAGCTGGGTGATCCGGGCCAGTGCGGTCTCCTGGTTTGCGGTCACGAGTGCGCCCTCGGTGACATACGACTGGCTGATGCGTCCGTCGATGGGGGCATCGATGCTGGTGTAGGCAAGATCGATGCGGGCGGATTCCAGCGCCGCCTTGGCCGACGCCACCCGCGCCTTCTGCTCCTGGTAGGCGGCCTGGACGTCGTCGTAGTCCTGCTGGCTGACGTGGTTCTTCTTGACCAGATCGCTGTAGCGCTCGGCCTTGCGCCGGGCACTGTCCAGGGTCGCGCGGGCTTCGGCCAGGCTGGCCTCCGCCTCGTGGACGGCGGCCCGGTAGCGGCGCGGGTCGATCTCGTAGAGCGTGTCCCCGGCGCTTACCTGGGTGCCGGCCCGGAAGTCGCGCTTCTGCAGGATGCCGGTTACCTGCGGCCGGACCTCGGCGACGCGGTAGGCGGAGGTCCGCCCCGGAAGACGGGTGACCTGTTCCACCGGCTGCATGTGTAACTCGACCACACCGACCTCCGGCGGTGGCCGCTTCGACTGCTGGGCCACGGCGGGGCCGCCGGCGAGGCCCGCGAGTGCCGCCGAGAGGACGATCACGGCGGAGAGCGAACGGGAGTTATAGGCGTTGCGCATGGCAATCCTTCCTTGTGGCCGTGTTCTGAGCCATAGGGGAGAGAGGCTCGAAGGAATAGACATCAAATTATACATACACGAATGTATGGTTAAAAGCCGGGAGACCGGCGGGATGCCGGTCGCGGTCGGGAAGGGGTGCCCGGGGCGTCAGAAGGCGTAGGAGAGCACGATTCCGGCGGCGGTCTGGTTGGCGTCGCCGACGTCCGCGACGATGGGGCTGTCCGCGGCGTCCCCGAGAATGCGGCCGGCGCGGGTTATTGCCGTCACCGACCAGCCCGCTCCCAGCCGGCGCGTGACCCGGGCCGTTACCCGGACCTCGTAGTAGGCGCCGCCCGGGTGGAACGCGTCGAGCCCCGAGCGCGCGCTCCCGGCCGGGGAGACGGCGAACAGGGCGTCGTTCCAGTCGTCGTCGCCCCAGGTGAGATCGGGGCCGACGGCATAGCGCCAGCGTTGCCCGATGCGCCCGGCATAGCGGGTCCCCACTCGTGCACGCAGGCCCTCGAGGTCGCCGGTGACCGGGGTGGCGATATCCCCCCGGAGTCGCCAGGGACCCCGGCGCCAGTGCGCGGCGATGCCCGCGAGTGCGCCGCCGTCCACACTCTCCAGGCCCTCCAGGTCGCCGGCGTCGCTTCGTCCCCCGGCCCGGGTGACGAAGGGACCGACGCGCAGACCGGTTCGCCGGAACACGTCCCAGCCGATGCCGTCCGTCACGGTGGCATAGAATGGCCCATGGCGGATGTCGAAGTAGGGTACCGGATCCGTGTCGTGGTCGTCGGAACCCCGGTAGCTCGGGGCATGGAGAACGCCGGCGCCGAGGCGCACGGTTGTCTCCGGCCCGTCCGCGGCGGCCGCTGTGGCGGCCAGCGTCAGCGCGATCGCGGCGGTGATCCCCACGACGGTGTTACCCATGTTCTGTTCCCCTGGCTGGCTGTGTCTGTCCCGATCAGGGCGTCGGCCCCGGAAGTGGCTGCGCCCGGGTAACCATACAGGGGCCGCGGCGCCGGATCATGCGCGGCCCATGCATCATGGGCTCAGAAGTGGTAGGCGAGCTCCAGGGAGACGATGTCGACGCCGGGATTCTCCTCGTAGAGGTCGGCGTTCGAGGTGTGCTGGGCGCGCACCGCGACGTGGAAGGCGGGCAGCGGGCGCCAGCCCACGGCGATATGGCTGGTGAACTGCATGTGGCCGCCGAGGTCATGGCCCGCGGCCGTGCTGTCGGAGAGCACGGAGGGCTGGACACCGGTGCTGAGCAGGATGGGCTGACCGGGCCACTGGTAGGTGAGGACCGGGCCCAAGGCGGCGAGGTGGGTGTCATCCCCGGAGCCGCCCCAGTGGCTGGCCATGGCCTCCCAGTGGGCATTCACCCCCTCCGGCAGGTAGGCGTCGACGATATGCCGCTGCACCCAGGGTGCGCCCCGCCGCAGGTAGAGGGTGACGGAGTCGACGTTGTCGCCACTGCCCGCACGCACGCCCACGCTCGTCGATGCCGGGTGTGGGGCGTCTCCGCCGGCCGCACAGGTGACGGACGGGGCGGCCGTGGCCAGGGCCGCGGTGATCAGCGCGGCGCGTAGTGCCATGGTCATTGCGTATCCTCGGGGTAGGCCGGGTGCCACTGTATCCATTCGTCGGATACAAACATGTTTGTATGTTATGGCGCGACCCGGAACCGGTCAAACCCGACGGCCATGCCCGTCGGGTTGCCGGGGGCGCGTTCGTACCTGCGGTCAGCCCTTGGGGCCGGTGAGCAGCCAGACGATGAGGCCCAGCACCGGCAGGACGAGGATGCCCACGATCCAGAGGACCTTGGCGCCGGTGCTTGCGCGGCTCTGGACGATGCGCACGAATGCGTAGACCTCGATTATGAGCAGGATGAGGCCGAGAAAACCGCCGATCTCTATGCCCATGGGTGCTCCCGTTGGCTCGGTCCCGGACTGCCGGAACGCCTGTTACATGTTGGGGTAGTTGGGTCCGCCACCGCCCTCGGGGACGACCCAGTCGATGTTCTGGGTCGGGTCCTTGATGTCGCAGGTCTTGCAGTGCACGCAGTTCTGCGCGTTGATCTGCAGCCGCGGGTTGCCCGCGTCGTCCTCGACGAACTCGTACACCCCGGCGGGGCAGTAGCGCGCCTCCGGGCCGGCGTAGCGCTCGAGGTTCACGCGCACGGGCACGTCATCGTCGCGTAGCGTGAGATGGCAGGGCTGGCTCTCCTCGTGATTGGTGTTGGAGATGAACACCGAGGAGAGCCGGTCGAAGGTGACCACGCCGTCGGGTTTCGGGTAGTCGATGGGTGTGGCCTCGTCCTTCGCCCTGAGCTGCTCGTGGTCGGCGTGGTGGTGGAACGTCCACGGTGCCTTGCCCCGGAACAGGTACGTATCGATGGCGGAGTAGGCCATCGCCGGCCACAGCCCCCAGCGGAAGGCGGGACGAATGTTGCGTGCGCGGTGGAGCTCGTCCCATAGCCAGGTTCGGCGCAGCCGCTCGGGGTAGGCGCTGACCTCGGCGCCGGCCTCCGCTGCCTCGCCGGTGAGCGCCTCGAAGACCGTCTCGGCGGCGGTCATGCCGGACTTCATGGCGGTGTGGCTGCCCTTGATCCGCGGGGTGTTGAGAAAGCCCGCGGTGTCGCCGATCAGCGCCCCGCCCGGGAAGGTCAGCCGCGGGATCGACTGGTAGCCGCCCTCGCTGATCGCGCGCGCGCCATAGCTGATGCGCCGCCCGCCCTCGAAGGTGGGGCGGATCGCCGGGTGGGTCTTGAACCGCTGCATCTCCTCGAACGGCGAGAGGTAGGGGTTGTCGTAGTCGAGCCCGACCACGAAGCCCACCGCCACCTGGTTGTCCTCGAGGTGGTAGAGAAAGCTCCCGCCGTAGGTCTTGGAGTCCATCGGCCAGCCCACGGTGTGGACGACCAGCCCCGGCTGGTGCTGCGCCGGATCCACCTCCCAGAGCTCCTTGATCCCGAGCCCGTAGGTCTGCGGGTCGGCGTCGGCACGCAGGTTGAAGCGCTCGAACAGGGTCTTGGTCAGCGAGCCGCGGCAGCCTTCGGCGAACAGTGTCTGGCGGGCGTGCAGCTCCACGCCCGGCTCGTGGTTCGGCCCCGGTGTGCCGTCCGGGTTCAGGCCCATGTCGCCGGTGGCCACGCCCTTGACTGCCCCGTCCTCGTGGTAGAGCACCTCGGCGGCGGCGAAGCCCGGATAGATCTCCACGCCCAGGGCCTCGGCCTGCTCGGCGAGCCAGCGGCAGAGGTTGCCGAGGCTGATGATGTAGTTACCCGCGTTGGCCATCTGCGGCGGCGTGGGTAGCCGTCGGGCGCTGCGCTCGCCGAGCAGCAGGAAGCGGTCCTCGGCGACCGGCGTGTGCAGCGGTGCGCCGCGGTCGCGCCAGTCCGGCAGCAGCTCCTCGAGTGCGCGCGGGTCGAGCACTGCCCCGGAGAGGATGTGGGCGCCGATCTCGCTGCCCTTCTCGAGCACGCATACCGACAGCGCCTGCCCGGCCTCTTCGGCCTGCTGCATCAGACGGATCGACGCCGCCAGGCCCGAGGGCCCGCCGCCGACGATCACCACATCGTATTCCATGCTCTCGCGTTCACTCGTCACGGCTCTCTCTCCCGTTCTTGTTCATCGCCCGGGGCCCGGGGATGCCCCCGCCATCCTCGGCCGGTCCCCGCCCCCGCGCTGTTTCATCTCCGACCCCGGGTTGTGTCTGATCCCCTGCGACGTCAGGCGCGTGCCGCGAGCGCCTGGGCCACCCGAGAGGCGG
The DNA here is from genome assembly GCF_010993615.1 of Arhodomonas sp. KWT. Classification (NCBI taxonomy): domain Bacteria; kingdom Pseudomonadati; phylum Pseudomonadota; class Gammaproteobacteria; order Chromatiales; family Ectothiorhodospiraceae; genus Arhodomonas; species Arhodomonas sp. KWT. Next base: position 37,595 of record NZ_WNXE01000012.1, read on the forward strand.
GCTCGCGGCCGAGCTTGCCGGAGATCCAGCGTCCGGTGGCCGCGAGGGTCTCCAGGTCCACACCGCTCGTGATCCCGAGGCCGTCGAGCAGGTAGACGACGTCCTCGGTGGCGACATTGCCCGAGGCGCCCTTCGCGTAGGGGCAGCCGCCGAGGCCTGCCACCGAGCTGTCGACGGTGGCGATGCCGAGCTCCATGACCGCGTAGAGGTTGGCCAGGGCCTGCCCGTAGGTGTCGTGGAAGTGCGCGGCGAGTCGGGCCATCGGCACCCGATCCGCCACGGCCTCGACCATCCGCTGGGCCTTGCGGGGCGTGCCCACGCCGACGGTATCGCCCAGCGAGATCTCGTAGCAGCCCATTGCGTGGAGTTCGGCGGACACGGCGGCAACCGCCTCCGGCGCGATCTCCCCCTCGTAGGGGCAGCCGAGCACGCAGGAGACATAGCCCCGCACCCGCACGCCCCGCTCCCGCGCGGCCTCGATCACCGGCCGGAAACGCGCCAGGCTCTCGGCGATGGAGCAGTTGATGTTCCGCTGCGAGAAGCTCTCGGAGGCGGCGCCGAATACGGCGATCTCATCGGCGCCGGCGGCCAGGGCGGCGTCCAGGCCCTTCATGTTGGGTACGAGCACCGGGTACTGCACGCCCTGGCGCCGGCGGATGCCCTGGAGGACCTCGGCGCTGGCCGCCATCTGCGGCACCCACTTGGGGGAGACGAAGGCGCCGGCCTCGACCACCGGCAGCCCCGCGTCGGCGAGGCGCTCGATCAGCTCGATCTTGACTGCCGCGTCGATGCTCTGCGGTTCGTTCTGCAGCCCGTCGCGCGGGCCGACCTCGACGATGCGCACGGAGTCGGGAAGAGGCATGGCGGATTCCACTCGCGGTTCGGTTTCCCGGGGGCCCGGCGGGCGGCCCGGAAACAACTTTACATATTAAACGTTTCCCGGCAAAGCGATGCCGTCACTCCGCCGGGCGGATGGCCAGCAGCTCGATGCCCTCGGAGACCTGCTCGCCCTCGGCGTGGCTGACGTGCTCGACAACCCCGTCGGCCGTCGCCTTGATGGTGTACTCCATCTTCATCGCCTCCAGGATCATCAGGGGCTGACCTTCACTTACCGTATCACCGGGAGACACCAGTACGCTCACCACCGTGCCCGGCATCGGCGCGGTGAGGCTGCCTTCCTGGACCTCGTCCTCCATGCCCACGGTCAGCGGGTCGTGGCAGAGCAGCTGGCGCGAGGAGCCGTCGCAGATAATGGTCAGCTCCGCACCGCGGCGGACCACCGTGGCCGTCAGGCGCACCCCGTTGAGGTCGACGCGCATGTCGCCGTCCGCGTCCAGCCGGCCGCGGGCACGGACCTCGCCGCCGGGCAGCTCCAGCAGGTAATGGCCCTCGCGGTAGTGGGCGGTTACCGCGATATCGTCCCCGCCGTCGCGGAAGTGCAGCGTGTGGTGGTTGTCGTCGTTGAGCACCCAGCCGCTGGCGTCGTGCCAGGGGGAATGCGGGTCCGCGGAACGGGCGGCGCGGGCTGCGGCCTCCGCGTCGATGCGCAGGAATTCGGCCAGGCATGCCAGTGCGAGCACCCGGTCGGAGACGGGCTCCGGGGCCGGGAAGAGGGCGTCGCGGTGGTTGTCGATGAAACCGGTGTCCAGCTCCGCGGCGGCGAAGGCCGGGTGCGCGGTCAGGGCCTGGAGGAAGGTGATATTGGTGGTCGGCCCCACCACCTGGAAGTGCGCGAGCGAGCGGCGCAGCCGGCGCAGGGCGCTGGCGCGGTCTTCGTCCCAGACCACGAGCTTGGCGATCATCGGGTCGTAGTGGACGCTGACCTCATCGCCCTCGCGCACCCCGGTGTCGATACGCACCTGGGCACCTTCATCCGGTGTGCGCATGTGGCTGATCCGGCCGGTGGCGGGGAGGAAGTCGTTGGCCGGGTCCTCGGCGTAGATGCGGGCCTCGAAGGCATGGCCGTGGATGGTCAGCGACTCCTGCCCGCGGGGCAGGGGTTCGCCGTCGGCCACGCGCAGCTGCCACTCCACGAGGTCCTCGCCGGTGATCATCTCGGTCACCGGGTGCTCCACCTGCAGCCGGGTGTTCATCTCCATGAAGTAGAAGCTCCCGTCCTGGTGGACGATGAACTCCACCGTGCCCGCGCCGACGTAGCCGATGGCCTGGGCGGCGCGGGCGGCGGCCTGGCCCATCTCGCGACGACGCGCCTCGGTCATGCCGGGGGCCGGGGCCTCCTCGACCACCTTCTGGTGGCGGCGCTGCACCGAGCAGTCCCGTTCGAAGAGGTGCACCACCTGGCCCTGGCTGTCGGCGAAGACCTGGACCTCGATGTGGCGTGGCTGGAGGAGGTACTTCTCGATCAGCACGCGGTCGTCGCCGAAGCTCGCCGCGGCCTCGCGCCGCGCGGCGGCGAGCTCGTCGGCGAAGTCCCCCGGGCGCTCGACACGGCGCATGCCCTTGCCACCGCCGCCGGCGCTGGCCTTGATCAGGACCGGGTAGCCGATCTCCGCCGCGGCGTCGGCGAGCCGTGACGGGTCCTGGTCCTCGCCGTGGTAGCCGGGGACCAGCGGCACGCCGGCCTCGGCCATGATGGTCTTGGCGGCGCTCTTCGAGCCCATTGCCTCGATGGCGGAGGCGGGCGGGCCGATGAACGTGATCCCGGCGGCCTCGCAGGCACGGGCGAAGTCAGCGTTCTCGGAGACGAAGCCGTAGCCGGGATGGACCGCCTGGGCGCCGGAGCGGCGGGCGACTTCGAGGATGCGCTCGGTGTCGAGATAGCTCTCGCGCGCCGGGGCCGGGCCGATCAGCCAGGCCTCGTCGCAGAGGTGGACGTGGCGTGCGTGGGTGTCCGCCTCGGAATAGACGGCGACGGTGCGCACGCCGAGCCGCCGGCAGGTCTGGGCCACCCGGCAGGCGATCTCGCCGCGGTTTGCGATCAGTATCTTGTCGAACATCGGTGATCCCCGATCGGTTCGTGGTCGGTCGTTTCGGTGCCGCGCCCCGGTGTCACCAGCGCCAGGCCGCACGCCGTTTGCCGAGGAAGGCGCTTACCCCCTCGCGGCCCTCGTCGCTGGCGCGC
>NZ_WNXE01000012.1:40775-42795 GCF_010993615.1 Arhodomonas sp. KWT
TGGTCGGCGATGCGCTGGGCGGTCTCCTCGACCATGAGCTCGTCGAGCTCGCCGCGGGAGACGTCGAGGGCCAGGCGCTTGGCCTCGCGCATGGCCCGCGGCCCATTGCCGCGGAGGCCCGCAACGATGCGCGCGACGGCGTCCTCCAGGGCCTCCGGAGGCACCACCTCGTGCACCAGCCCCATGGCCCGGGCGGTGCGGGCGTCGAAGCGCTCGCCGGTGACGAAGTAGCGCCGGGCCTGGCGCTCGCCGATGGCGCTGACGACATACGGGCTGATCACCGCCGGGATCAGTCCCAGGCGCACCTCGGAGAGGGCGAACATCGCGGTGTCCGCGGCCACGGCGATATCGCAGCAGGCGACCAGGCCGACGCCGCCGCCCATTGCCGCGCCGTTGACCCGGGCGATGGTGGGCTGGGGCAGCCGGTAGAGGGTATGCATCAGCCGGCCGAGGCCCCGGGAGTCCTCGAAGTTCTCCTGCCAGTCATAGTCCGCCATGCGCCGCATCCAGTTGAGATCGGCGCCGGCGGAGAAGCTGCGGCCCTCGGCGGCGAGCACCACCGCATGAACGTGCTCGTCGCGGCCCACGCGGACCAGGGCCTCCGTGAGCTCGGCGATCAGGGCGTCGTCGAAGGCGTTGTGGACCGCCGGGCGGTCCATGGTAATGCGCGCGATGCCGGCATCGGTGGTGACGGTGAGGCTGTTCTCGCTCATGGCTCCCCCGTGGCTACATCCGGAACACGCCGAAGCGGGTCGGCTGCTGCGGGGCGTTGAGCGCGGTGGACAGCCCCAGCCCCAGGACCATGCGGGTGTCCGCCGGGGCGATGACGCCGTCATCCCACAGCCGGGCGCTGGCGTAGTAGGGGTGGCCCTCGCGCTCGTACTGCTCGCGGATCGGGGCCTTGAAGGCCTCTTCCTCGTCGGCACTCCACTCCCCGCCCTTGCGCTCGATGCCGTCGCGGCGCACCTGCGCGAGCACCGCCGAGGCCTGCTCACCGCCCATCACGGAGATGCGCGCGTTGGGCCACATCCACAGAAAGCGCGGCGAGTAGGCGCGTCCGCACATGCCGTAGTTGCCGGCACCGAAGCTGCCGCCGATGATCACCGTGAACTTGGGCACGGCGCTGGTGGCCACGGCGGTTACCAGCTTGGCGCCGTCCTTGGCGATGCCGCCGGACTCGTACTTGCGCCCGACCATGAAGCCGGTGATGTTCTGCAGGAACACCAGTGGGATACCGCGCTGGCTGCACAGCTCCACGAAGTGCGCGCCCTTGAGCGCGGATTCCGAGAACAGCACGCCGTTGTTGGCGACGATGCCCACCGGATAGCCGTGGATGCGGGCGAAGCCGCACACCAGGGTGGTGCCGTAGAGGGCCTTGAACTCGTCGAGCTCGCTGCCGTCGACGATGCGCGCGATCACCTCGCGGACGTCGTAGGGCTGCTTGGTGTCCGCCGGGACAATGCCGTTGAGTTCGTCCGGGTCGTGCAGCGGCGCGCGCGGCTCGCGGACGTCGAGCTCGTTGGGCTTGCGGTGGTTGAGGTTGGCGACGATCCGCCGCGCGGTGCCGAGCGCGTGGGCGTCATTGAGGGCATAGTGGTCGGTGACCCCGGAGATCCGCGAGTGGGTATCGGCGCCGCCGAGCTCCTCGGCGGAGACCTCCTCGCCGGTGGCCGCCTTCACCAGCGGTGGGCCACCCAGGAAGATGGTGCCCTGCTCGCGCACGATCACGCTCTCGTCGGCCATGGCGGGGACATAGGCGCCGCCGGCGGTGCACGAGCCCATCACCACCGCGACCTGGGGGATGCCCTTCGCGGAGAGATTGGCCTGGTTGTAGAAGATCCGGCCGAAGTGGTCCCGGTCGGGGAAGACCTCGTCCTGGTTGGGCAGGTTCGCGCCGCCGGAGTCGACCAGGTAGATGCAGGGCAGGTGGTTCTGCTCGGCGACCTCCTGGGCGCGGAGGTGTTTCTTCACCGTCAGCGGATAGTAGGTGCCGCCCTTAACCGTGGCGTCGTTGGCGACA
>NZ_WNXE01000012.1:42892-46799 GCF_010993615.1 Arhodomonas sp. KWT
GCCTCGCCCCGGAGCAGCCGATGGGGTGGCCCAGGGCGCAGGCACCGCCGTTGACGTTCACCGCCTCGTGGGGCAGGCCGAGCTCGTGCATGGCCGCCATGGTGACCACGGCGAAGGCCTCGTTGATCTCGAAGAGGTCGACGTCGCCCGTTTGCCAGCCCACGCGCTCGCACAGGGTGCGCATCGCCCCCACCGGCGCGGTGGTGAACCAGGCCGGGGCCTGGGCATGGCCGGCGTGGCCGCGGATCACCGCCCGGGGGGCGAGGCCGCGGCGCTCCGCCTCGGAGGCGCGCATGAGCACCAGCGCGGCACCGCCGTCGGAGATGGAGCTGGAGTTCGCCGGTGTCACCGTGCCGTCGCGGCGGAAGGCCGGCTTGAGAGCGGGGATGCGGTCGATGCGTGCCTGTCCCGGCTGCTCGTCGGTGTCCACGCGTTCCTCGCCGCCGCGGCCGGTCACGGTGACCGGGGCGATCTCGTCGGCGAAGTCGCCCTCGGCGATGGCGCGGTTGGCACGGTTGAGTGACTCGATCGCGAAGGCGTCCTGGGCCTCGCGGGTGAAGCCGTAGTGCTCGGCAGTGTCCTCGGCGTAGGTCCCCATCAGCCGCCCGGGATCGTAGGCGTCCTCGAGGCCGTCGAGGAACATGTGGTCGAGCACGCGCCCGTGGCCGAGACGGTAGCCCGAGCGGGCCCGGTCGAGGAGGTAGGGCGCGTTGGACATGCTCTCCATGCCACCGGCGACCAGCACGTCCGCGCTGCCCGCGGCGATGAGGTCGTGGGCGAGCATCACGGCCTTCATGCCCGAGCCGCAGACCTTGCTGACCGTGGTGCAGGGCACGGACTGCGGCAGCCCGGCGCCGATGGCGGCCTGGCGGGCCGGTGCCTGGCCGACGCCGGCGGGCAGGACGTTGCCCATGAAGACCTCGCCGGCGGCATCCGGCTCCAGGCCGGCACGGCTTACCGCCGCGGCGATGGCGGCGGCGCCCAGCGCCGGGGCACGCAGGGCGGCGAGCTGGCCCTGGAAGCCCCCCATGGGGGTGCGTGCGGCACTGACGATGACGATGGGGTCGCTGGCGGTCTCGCGCATGACCGGGCCCTCGCGGTTGGTGTCGCTTCGGTGTCGGAGCGGCGGCCCGCCCGGCGGGCCGCCGGCTCAGGCCGTCTCGCGGAAGAGTTCGCGGCCGATGAGCATCCGCCGGATCTCGCTGGTGCCCGCGCCGATCTCGTAGAGCTTGGCGTCGCGGAGCAGCCGTCCGGTAGGGTACTCGTTGATATAGCCGTTGCCGCCGAGGATCTGGATGGCCTCCAGCGCCATCTGCGTCGCCTTCTCGGCGGCGTAAAGGATCGCGCCGGCGGCATCCTTGCGGGTGGTCTCGCCACGATCGCAGGCCGCGCCGACGGTGTAGACGTAGGCCCGGCAGGCATTGAGTGTGGTGTACATGTCCGCGACCTTGCCCTGGATGAGCTGAAACTCGCCGATGGGTTGGTCGAACTGGCGGCGCTCGTGGATGTAGGGGACCACCGTGTCCAGACACGCCTGCATGATGCCGAGGGGACCGGCGGCGAGCACGGCGCGCTCGTAGTCCAGGCCGCTCATGAGCACATGCACGCCGCGGTTCTCCTCGCCAAGCACGTTCTCCGCGGGGACCTCGCAGTCGCTGAACACCAGCTCACAGGTATCCGAGCCGCGCATGCCGAGCTTGTCGAGCTTCTGCGCCGTGCTGAAGCCGGGCATCCCCTTCTCGACGATGAAGGCGGTGATGCCGCGCGGACCCGCCTCCGGGTCGGTCTTGGCGTAGACCACCAGCGTGTCGGCCTCCGGGCCGTTGGTGATCCACATCTTGTTACCGTTGAGGACGTAGCGGTCCCCCCGGCGCTCGGCGCGCAGGCGCATGGAGACCACGTCGGAGCCGGAACCGGGCTCGGACATCGCCAGCGCGCCGACGTGCTCGCCGGTGACCAGCGGCGGCAGATAGCGCTCGCGCTGGGCGGCGCTGCCGTTGAGGCGGAGCTGGTTGATGCAGAGGTTGGAGTGGGCGCCGTAGGACAGCCCGATGGAGGCGGAGGCCCGGCTGATCTCCTCCATCGCGATCATGTGGGCGAGGTAACCCATCGCGCTGCCGCCATAGGCCTCCTCCACGGTAATGCCGTGCAGGCCGAGTTCGCCGAGTTTCGGCCACAGCTCGCGGGGGAAGTGGTTGTCACGGTCGATGGCCTCGGCGCGTGGGGCGATCTCGCCGGCGGCGAAGTCGCGCACGGCCTCGCGGAGCATGTCGATCTCCTGGCCGAGACCGAAATTCAGCCCGGGCAGCTCCATGGTCTCTCTCCTCCTGCGGGTCTTTGCGGCAATGCTATTTGACGTTTACGTAAACGTCAAACCCGGGCCTCACCCGCCGACACCCTCCCGCCGGTGCTTGCTGTCCAGGATACGGCGACACCGGCCCATGGAGTCCTCGAGCTCGCCGAGGGCGTCCTCGAGGTCCTGGCGCTGCTGGAGGAAGAGCTGGCGTTTTTCCTCTAGGATTTCGAGGTAGCGGGCGAGCTGGCGCTCCTCGCCGTGGGCCGAGTCGTAGAGATCGAAGACTTCCTTGATCTCCGCCAGGGTCATGCCGAGGCGTTTGCCGCGCAGGGTGAGCTTGAGCCGGGTGCGGTCGCGGCGGCTGTAGATGCGCTTCTGGCCCTCGCGCCGGGGGTTGAGCAGCCCGCGGTTCTCGTAGAAGCGGATCGCCCGCGTGGTAACGTCGAATTCCCGGGCGAGCTCGGAGATGGTGTAGGTGGTCGCGTTGGGCAGGGCGTCTCGTTCGCGTAGCTGCATTGCGGACGGCTCAAAGTTTTCGTTTACGTAAACGTCATAGTAAATGAGCAGGCCGCATAATAACAGCGGCTTGATCTGGATCATCCGGCTGGTCGCCGCAATGATAAATTCTGACGGACGGGCGGACTGCCGTCGAAATTCCGTTATTTCCAGGAGGTCAGGACCATGGAACTGCGCACCCTGTTGCTGTTTGTCGATGAATCCGCGGAGTTCGAGCGCCGGGCGCGGCTTGCCGCCGAGCTGGCGGCGAAGTGGGATGCGCACCTGGTCGGGCTGGCGGTCGCCGACGTCATGCTCGTACCGGAGTTCGTTCCGACCCAGACCCTGGAGAGTCAGCTCGAGCTCGCCGGCGAGCGCAATGAGCGGCTGCGCCAGCGCTTCGAGCAGCTGGTCGGAGGCCGGCAGCTCGTCACCGAGTGGCGTGCCACCGACACGGTCAGCGCCGGCGGCACGGTCCTCGACGTGCTCGCACGCCATTCACGGTATGCGGACCTCGCGGTCGTCGGTCAGCCGGATGTCAGTGACGTGCGCTCCGCGGTGCCGCGGGACCTGCCCGGGCAGCTCTGCCTGATGAGCGGGCGGCCGGTGCTGGCCACGCCCTATGCCTGGCGCGAGCAGCCCATCGGCCGACGAATCCTGGTGGCCTGGGACGCCGGCCGCGAGTCGGCACGCGCGGTCTCCGACGCGCTGCCCCTGCTCAAGGCGGCGGACGAGGTGAGGGTGCTCGCGCTCACCGGCACCAGCCGCGATGCGGCCCACGGTGAGCAGCCGGCGGCCGACATCGCCACGCACCTGGCGCGCCACGGCGTTAACGTCGAGGCAGCCCATCAGAGTCTCGGGGACCTGGACGTGGCCTCCGCGCTGCTGTCCGCAGCGAGCGATTACGGTGCCGACATGATGGTCATGGGGGCCTACGGCCGTGCGCGGATGCGCGAGATGGTCCTCGGCGGCGCCACCCGCGGCGTGCTCGAGAGCATGACGCTGCCGGTTTTCCTCTCCCACTGAGCAGGAGGCGAATACGCCATGTCCTGGAAAGATCTGCTGGTCTACGTCGACGAGGGGGCAGCGCTCGACGATACTCTCTCGCTCGCTGCC
>NZ_WNXE01000130.1:0-7798 GCF_010993615.1 Arhodomonas sp. KWT
TGGACGGAGGTGTTTCTCTGGATCGAGCACTGGACGGAGGGCGACCGTCCCAGGCGGATGAAGCTGGACCGCGGTCCATGGAACCGCGAGAAGGTCGTCCGCAAATTCTCGAAGCACGGCATCTGGATCCTGCTCGCCGCCTGGACCGGCCTCACCTTCGTGGGCTTCTTCACGCCGATCCGTGAGCTCAGCCTGCGTGTGCTCACCCTGGATCTGGGCCCGTGGGAGACGTTCTGGCTGGTCTTCTATGGCTTCGCCACGTGGGGCAATGCCGGGTTCATGCGGGAGAACGTATGCCTGTACATGTGCCCGTACGCGCGCTTCCAGAGCGCGATGTTCGACCGGGACACGCTCGTCATCTCCTACGACGAGGCGCGGGGAGAGCCGCGCGGCCCGCGCAAGCGCGGCGCCGATCCGGCCGAGCTCGGCCTCGGAGACTGTATCGACTGCACCCTGTGCGTGCAGGTCTGCCCGACGGGCATCGATATCCGCGACGGCCTGCAGTACGAATGCATCGCCTGTGGGGCCTGCATCGACGCCTGCGATCAGGTCATGGACAAGATGGGTTATCCTCGCGGATTGATCCGGTATACCACCGAGAACACGCTCGAGGGCAAGCCGACGCGCATCCTCCGCCCCCGGGTGATCGTCTACTCGGTGCTGCTCCTCGCGCTGATCACGGGCACGCTCACCGCGGTGGCGATGCGTACGCCGATGCGCGTGGATATCCTGCCGGACCGCAATGCCCTTTACCGCGCGCTCGATGGCGGCCGGATCGAGAACGTCTACGACGTGAAGGTGCTGAACATGTCCCAGCAGGCGCACACCTATACGGTGTCCGCATCGGGGCTGCCCGGAATAACGGCGGACACCGATCCGGACCGCATCGAGATCGCTTCAGGGGAACAACGGAACGTGCCGGTGCGTCTGAGAGTGGATGCGTCGGTAATGAGCACGCCGGGTACCGACGTGGAGCTGACGGTAACCTCCGAGGACGGCAGCCTGTCTGTCACCGAGACCACCCGTTTCCACGGTCCGTTTCACCGTGGTGAATGATGATGAGCGCAAGCGTAATGAGCACTGAAGACCAAAAGCCCTGGTACCGGCAGTTCTGGTGCTGGTTCGTGTTCGCGCCGCTGGGCGTGTGGGTGATCGCGATGATCGGTACCGTCATCGTGCTCAACGGGAACATGGATGACCTGGTGGTCGACGACTACTCGCAGCTGGGCAAGACCTATATCCAGGAACGTGCGGCCTACGACCGCGCCGACGCCCTTGGTGTCGGCGCGCGGGTGCATGTCCAGAGGGACAGCGGGCGTGTCACGCTTGCCCTGGAAGGGCTCGACACCCCTCCGGAAAACCTGAAGGTCAAGCTGGTGCACCCGACGATCGCCAAGCGCGACCTCGGGGTCGAGCTGCACCGGGACCAGACCGGGCTGTACCGGGGCGGCACCGGAAGTGCGATCGACAACCGCCGCTATGTCATCATCGAACCCGTCGACGGTTCCTGGCGCCTGCGCGGCGAACTGAAGGCCCGGGTGGGCGATCTCCGGCTTGGGGGATCGGACGGCGACGGAGGCGCCTGACCGGCCGGCGATGGCGGAACGGTGCTTCCACTGCGGCGATCCGGTACCGACCGGAGAGCGCCGTGTTGTCCGCATAGACGGCGAGGACCGACCCGTATGCTGCGCGGGCTGCGAGGCCGTTGCCCGCCTGATCGCCGGCAGCGGGCTCAGTGATTTCTACCGCTACCGTACCGCGCCATCGAGCCGCCCGGAGCCCGAGGCGGACGAGTGGTCCGCCTACGACCGCGAGACGCTGCTCGACGAAGTCAGCCATCCCGTCGGTGAGCACGCGCGTGAAGCGGTGTTCGCGCTGGAGGGGATTACCTGCGCCGCCTGTGCCTGGCTGATCGAGCGGGTGCTGGAGCGCGAGCCGGGCGTGGAGACCGTACAGGTCAACCCGGCCACCGGACGCCTGCTGCTCGGTTGGGACACCACCGTCACGCCCCTGAGCACACTGTTGCGGCATCTCGCCGGCATCGGCTATCGGGCCCATCCGCTGGAGGCCGGCGAGGCGGTGCCCGGCATCATCCGTGAGCGCCGGGCGATGCTGCGGCGGCTCGCGGTGGCCGGGCTCGGCATGATGCAGGTCATGATGTACGCGGTCGGCCTGTACGCGGGCGCGATCCACAACGACATGGATCCACAGATCGAGACGTTCCTGCGTCTCGTCAGCCTGCTCGTGGCGACGCCGGTGGTCGTCTACGCGGGTGCCCCCTTCTTCCGCGGTGCCTGGCGCGATGTGCGCGGCGGCCGGCCCGGCATGGATGTACCGGTGGCGCTCGCCGTGGGCAGCGCGTTCGCGGCGAGCGTCTGGAACACTCTCGTCGCCGGCGGCGAGGTCTACTTCGATTCCGCGACCATGTTCGTGTTCTTCCTCACCGTCGCCCGTTCCCTGGAGATGGTCGCGCGTCACCGGGCGGGACGGACGACCGAGTCACTGGCGCAGACGCTGCCGACCACTGCACTGCGCCTTTCCGGGGAGCGCCCGGAGCGGGTGGCGCTGCGCGAGCTTCAGCCGGGTGACCGGGTACGGGTGCGGCCGGGGGATACCATCCCCGCGGACGGCACCGTGATTTCGGGGCGGAGCGCCGTTGACGAGTCCCTTATCACCGGCGAATTCGAGCCGGTGCCACGGGGCGAGGGCGACGCCGTCCTCGCCGGCAGCGGCAACACCGGCGGCGCGCTCGACATCCGTGTCGAGCGGATCGGGCGCCAGACCCTTGTCTCCGCCATCGTGGGCCTGCTCGAGCGCGCGCAGACCCGACGCCCGCGACTGGCGCGGGTGGCCGACCGGGTCGCCGGGTGGTTCGTCTCGGCGGTGCTGGCCGGCACGGTGGTCATCGCCGGCGTGTGGTGGTGGCTGGAACCGGGAGCGGCCTTCGAGATCACACTGGCAGTGCTGGTCGCGACCTGCCCCTGTGCGCTGTCGCTGGCGACCCCCACGGCGCTGGTCGCGTCGACCAGCGCACTCGCGCGGCGAGGGCTACTCGTGACCCGCACGGATGCGGTCGAGGGGCTGGCCCGTGCCTCGCGGCTGATCCTGGACAAGACCGGCACGCTGACCACCGGCACACCGGGGGTTCGGGGCATCCGGGTTGCGGAGCGTATCGGCCGGGACGAGGCCTATGCCCTGGCGGCCGCGCTCGAGGCACACTCCGAGCACCCGATCGCCGGGGCGTTTCCGCCCGGCGAGAATCTGCCCCGGGCAGGGGAGGTCACGGTAGAGCCGGGCTCGGGGCTCGCGGGCGACGTCAATGGCCGGGCGGTGCGTCTCGGCCGGCCGGAATGGGCACTGCCGGCGGGCGTGACGGCGCCGGCGGGCGGGATTGTCCTCGCCGACGGCGACGGCTGGCTGGCGACCTTCGAGCTGGCTGACCAGCTCCGTCCGGAGGCGGTCCCTGCCATACAGGCGTTGCAGGCAAGGGGGCTGACGGTCGAGATCGCCAGCGGCGATGACCCCGCGTCCGTGGCCGAGGTGGCCGCCGCGGTCGGTGTCGACGGCTGGCGCGCGCGCATGCGGCCGGAGGACAAGCTCGCGCGCATGCGGGAGGTCCAGAGCGCCGGGGAACGCGTCGTGATGGTGGGCGACGGCATCAATGATGCCCCGGTCCTTGCCGGTGCGGACGTCTCGGTGGCGATGGGCCGGGGCAGCGCGCTGGCGCGCAACAGCGCGGACATGGTCCTGATGCGGGACGATCTCTCCGCGCTGGTGGAAGCCGCCGACGGCGCCCGCCGTGCGGTCCGGATCATCCGGGAGAATCTGATCTGGGCGGCGCTGTACAACCTCACCGCGCTCCCATTGGCGGCGACGGGCATGCTCACGCCATGGATGGCCGCCATCGGCATGTCGCTGAGCTCGCTGGTGGTGGTGGGCAACGCCCTGCGCGCAAACCGCTGGCGCGCGCCCCGGCTCGGACCCGGCGGGCATGAGCCGGCGGCGATAACCACCGCGACGCCCTGATCGTTTTCCGGAGACTGCCATGACGATTCTTTACGTCCTCATCCCGCTGGCCCTCATGCTCCTGGTGGTCTTTGTCGGGGCGTTCTTCTGGGCCGTGGGCAACGGTCAGTTCGACGATCTGGACAGCCCCGCCTATCGGATCCTCATGGACGACGACGGCCCGTCGAAGACACCGCCGGAGACGGGGGGCGAGGCGACGGCCGGCGAGGAACGGGCCGATACGGATCCGGGGGCCCGTGAAGACGCCGACGATGGGGACCGCGCCCAATGATGGGGGACATTACCCTTCTCGGGGCGTTGCTCGCCGGGTTGGTGGGCAGCACCCACTGCCTGGGTATGTGCGGCGGCATTGCCTCCGCGCTCGGCATGGGGGTGGCGCCGGAACGGCGCACCCCGTGGCGTCTGTTCGGTTATGCGCTGGCGTACAACGTGGGCCGGGTGGCCAGCTACGCCGTGGCCGGCGCCATTGCCGGCGGCATCGGGCTGTGGCTGGCAAGCCTGGTCAGCCTCGGGTCATGGACCAGCGGCCTGCGGGTCGCGATGGGGCTGGTCATGGCCGCAATCGGCGTTCAGGTTGCCTTCAACTGGCGGCTGCTTGCCCCCCTGGAGCGCAGCGGCATGCGGGTGTGGGCCCGTATCGCGCCGCTGGCACGAGGGCTCATGCCGGTGCGTAGTCCGGGCCGGGCGCTGCTCCTCGGCGGCCTCTGGGGGTGGCTGCCGTGTGGCCTCGTCTACGGCATGCTCGTCGCCGCGGCGCTGGCCGGTGGTGCCGTGGACGGTGCGGGGGTGATGGTTGCCTTCGGTATCGGCACGATGCCGGCGATGGTACTCACCGGTACGGCGGCGGCGGTGACCGGCCGCCTGCTCGCCCGGGGCCGGGTACGGCTCGCGCTCGGCGTGACGATCCTGGTAATGGGCGTGTGGACCGCGTCCGTGCCGATCTACTCCGGGCTTAACGCCCTCTACTGTGCCCCGGCGTGATCAGTCGATGACGAGTACGGGCACGTCGAGCTCATCGAGCAGCCGGTAGCCTTCCGCGGTGGCGAGCGGCTCGCTCGCCCGGGATATGACCAGCGCCTGCCCCTCGGCCCGGTGCAGGGCCTCGACCAGTGTGGCGGCACGGGTATCGGCGATGTGCTCGAAGCGGATCGGCGTGCCCACCCGTCGGGACCATTCGCCCGCCAGCCTCTCCAGCTCCACCGACGGGCCGGTGCCCGGTCGCAACAGGATACACAGCGGCCGGCTGCGGTCCCGTGCCAGGCGGATCGCCGTGTCCAGTGTGGGGCTCGGATCGTCGCCGCCGGGCTGGAGGACCACCACCGGGCGGTCATGGCGGGGGCGTTCCTCACCCACCACCAGCACGCTGCAGCGCGTCGCACGGGCGAGGCGCGAGGCAACGCTCCCCATCGCCGGGCCGTAGTGCCGGCGCCAGCCGTTGCGGCCCACAACCAGTGTGTCCCGGGGCTCGGCTGCACTGTCCGCTGCCCGTTCAAGGCGGTCGCGGCCGACCTCGAAGCGCCACCGCAGCGCACGCCGTGTGCCCGCACTGGCCAGTGCCTGCTCCAGGAGGCGGGCCCGCTCCCGCAGCTCGCGCTCGACCAGAGCGGCCTCCAGCGGGCGGGTCTGGCCGGAGGTCATGCTGATCTCGTGGCTGAACGGCAGACCGGCAGAGCGCAGCAGGTCGGTGTCCTCGACGAACAGACCGACCAGCTCGGCGTGCTGGTGCGCGGCGAGGTCGGCGGCCGTCTCCAGAGCGGCCCGGGCGCCACGGGTGTCGTCGAGCAGGACCAGGATACGTGTCACCGCCGGTTCACTCGTCACGGCCGTCTTCCCCGTCACCAACGTTACCGCCATTATCGTCCTTTCCGGCAGCGCCGTCGCCGCCACTGTGCCGCTCGGCCAGCCTGGCGAAATGCCGGAGCCGGTCCGCCACTGCGCGATTGACGGTGCCGTCCGGGAAGCGCCCGTCATTATCGGATACCCCCGCCTCGGTGCCGGTCAGCAGGGTCAGCGCATCGTCCACGTGGGACAGGGGCCAGATGTGGAAGCGGCCGGCGGCGACCGCGTCGACGACACGGGGATGAAGCATGAGGTTGGCGACGTTGGCCCGGGGCAGGGCGACGCCCTGTCTGCCGTCCAGGCCGCGCTGGCTGCAGACGTCGAAGAAACCCTCGATCTTCTCGTTGACGCCGCCTACCGCCTGCACCTGACCGTGCTGGTTCACCGAGCCGGTAACGGCGATGCCCTGGGCCAGGCCGTAACCGGAGAGCACCGAGCAGAGGACGCAGTACTCGGCCACGGAGGCGCTGTCGCCGTCGATGCCGCCGTACGACTGCTCGAAGGCGATGCTCGCTGCCAGCGACAGCGGCGCCTCGCGCGCGAAGCGCGAGGCGAGGAGGTTGGAGAGGATCATCATCCCCTTGGAGTGGATGTTGCCGCCCAGCTTGGCCTCGCGCTCGATGTCCACCATGTGGCCGCGCCCAAGCCGGGCGGTGGCGGTGATCCGCGCGGGCCGGCCGAAGGCCTGGCCGCCGAGCTGCATGACCGACAGGCCGTTGACCTGGCCCACCGCCGAGCCGGCCGTGTCGATGAGCAGTGTCTCGCGCTGGATGGCGCGGTCGATATTCTCGCGCACCCGGGAGGCCCGGTAGACCTGGTGGTCGATGGCCTGCTGGATATCGTCGGCACGGATGGTTCGACTGTCGTCGCGGATCGCCCACTGGTTTGCCTCGACGAGCAGATCGCCGATCGCGCGATTGTGGATCGACAGGCGCTCGCTGTCGTCGGCCATCCGGCTGGCGTGCTCGATGACCCGGGCCACGGCCTCGCGGTCCAGGGGGCGGACCTCGCGCTCGCCGGCCAGGGTGGCGACGAGCCGCGCGTAGTCGTGGATGCTCTCGTCGGTGCGCGCGAGGTCCTCCTCGAAATCCGCCTCGATCTTGAACAGCTCGGCGAAGTCCGGATCGTAGGCGGTGAGGAGGTAGTAAAGGCTGCGCTCACCGAGCAGGATCACCTTGACGTCCAGCGGCATCGGCTCGGGCTCCAGCGTGACCGTGCTGATCAGGCTGAAGTACTGCTCCAGCGGCTCGGTATGCACCCGCCGGGAGAACAGTGCCCGCTTGAGGCTTTCCCAGGCCAGCGGCTGGGTCAGGACCTTGCGCGCGTCGAGGATCAGGTAGCCACCGTTGGCGCGGTGCAGCGCCCCGGCGCGCACGAGGTGGTGGTCGGTGACCAGCGCGCCCTGGTGGACCTGGTGCTCGACCCGGCCGACCAGGCGCTGATGGCTCGGCATGTCCTCGTAGACGACCCGCGCGCCCTGCTGGTCGGCGTTGTCGACGAGCAGGTTCACCTCGTAGCGTCGGAAAAACGCCTGCAGCGACTGGCCCTGCTCGCCGCCCTGGCCGATCAGGGCCTCGACGTTCGCGGTGACGTCCTCGCGGATCGCGTCGAGGTGCCCGATCACCCCGGGATAGTCCGCCCATTTCCCGCGCAGGTCCTCCAGCAGGTGGCCGACGGCGAATACCGCCATTTCCTCGTGGAGCGAGCGGATCTTCTCCTGGGCCTCCTTGCGCCAGCGCGGCATCTGCTGGATGACCGCCTGGAGGCGTTCCTGGAGCTCGCTCACGGCCTTCTCGATGGCCTCGCGCCGCTCCTCCGGCAGCTCCCGGAAACGCTCCGGATCCATAACCTCGCCATTCTCGTCCTTGGGCGCGAAGGTAAAGCCGTTCTGGGTCTGGAGCAGGGCGATACCCTGCTGGTCCGCCGCCTCCTG
>NZ_WNXE01000131.1:0-7779 GCF_010993615.1 Arhodomonas sp. KWT
TCCACCGCGCGGGCGACCAACATCGTCCACTTCCTGATCGATCAGGGCATCCCCGCGGAGCGCCTCGCGGCGGCGGGTTACGGCGAGTACCAGCCGCTGACCGAGGGGGATTCGCCGGAGGCGATGGCGCGCAACCGGCGCATCGAGCTCAAGTTGACCCGGCGCTGAGGGGGCGCCCGTCCCCCGCGCTCACCCCGCCCCGCCCACGTGCGGGTGCCGCCGGGCGAGGGCGAGCACGCCGGCGAGGCTGGCGTCCGCCGCTGCGACGGGGCGGACGCTGAGACCGAAGTGCCCGAACGCGGCCTCGTAGCGTGGCCGCAGGTGTCCGTCCGCGACCAGCACCACCTCGTCGGGGGCGTAGAGCCCGCGCATGCCCAGGATCTCGTGACCGATGAGCAGTCCCGAGACGTAGTCGCGGATGCCGGTGGCGGCGAGCCCGCCGTAGAGCCAGCGGCTGCGGGCGGTAAAGAGCTGGTGCCCGAGGCCGCCGCGACGCCCGGATTCCGTGAGGCCCAGACGGAAGGCGTCGTCGTCGGGGGTGTCGCTGTCCGCCGCGGGCGCGCCGACGATCGTGTGCCGGGTCACCGCCTCGAACAGCTCGCCGGTCATTACCGTTGCGAAGTGGCGGAGCGTGCCGTCGTCGACGCGGGCCCACTTGCTGTGGGTGCCCGGCAGGCAGAGCGTCGCGTCGCCGCGCGCCGCCAGCGCCAGCGCGCCGATGATCTGGACCTCCTCGCCACGCATCACGTCCACGTGGCCGCCGTCGCCGTGCACGCGCACGCCGGGCACCAGCCAGGTGTTGTCGAGCCCGGGGGCGGCGGTCAGTCCGTCGGCGAGGTCGCCGGCGGTGACCGGCAGCGCCGGCTGCGGGGCCTCGTGCCAGCCCTGGCGCGCGCCCACCATGCCGGCGAGGTAGACGGGTACGGCGCCGTCCTCGCGCCAGTCGCCGAGGCGTTCGCGGCAGTAGTCGGCGAAGGACCCGCCGGCGAGCTCGCGCATGCCCCGGCCCGCGGCGATCCGCTCGAGACACGCACCGCTGTCCGCGTCCACCAGGTAGGCGCGGAACGCGGTGGTGCCCCAGTCGACGACGATGATCCGCCCGCTCATTGCCCCTCTCCCCTGACGCGCCGGTATTCGGTGACGATGTCCCGGGCGGCGGCACCCACCTCCACTGCCGGGCGCCCGGCGCGATAGACGTCCCCGCCGATGCCGTAACCTGCCGCCCCGGCGGCATGGAAGTTGGCCAGGTTCTGCGCGTTGACCCCACCGACCACGAACACCGGCAGCGCCGGGGGCAGCACCGCACGCACGTCCCGGAGATAGCCCGGGCCCAGGCGCGCGGCGGGGAAGAGCTTGAGCGCCGAGGCGCCGTGGCGCGCGGCGAGCAGCGCCTCGGTGGGCGTCATGCAGCCGATCAGGCTGGTCAGCCCCTCGCGCGAGGCGGCGTCGATCACCGCCGGGTCGGTGTTCGGGGTGACCATTAGCGGCAGTGCCATCGAGGCGAGGCGGGTGACCGAGCCGGTGTCGAGTACCGTCCCCGCGCCCACCAGGGTCTGAACCGGGCAGTGGGCGCGCAGCCGGCGCAGGCTCTCCCATGGCTGCGGGGAGTTGAGGGTGACCTCGAGCATGCCGAAGCCGGCGTCGATCAGCGCGTCGGCGACCGACTCGCATTCGTCCGGCGTGATGCCGCGCAGGATGGCCACCAGCGGGCGTTCGGCGAGTGCGTCCTGAAAGCGTGGATCCATGACCGTCTCCTGAGGGGCCCCGGCCGTGCCCGTCGTTACCCGGGCCGCCCGGGCCCGTCGTCGTGGCCGGGTGGTGACATCAGCAGGCCGGCCGCCTCGCAGGCGGTACGTATCGGCCCGGCATAGCGGTGTGCCCAGTCGTCGCCGAGCCGGTAGCGGGGCACGCTCACGCTGACCGAGGCGATGGGCTGCCCGTCCACGCCGTAGAGCGCCCGGCCGAAGCACACGATGCCGGGCTCGTTCTCCTCGTCGTCGACGGCATAGCCCTGCGCCCGCACCGTTTCCAGCGCCGCCCGCAGCGCCGGCAGGCCGGTCACGGTGTTGGCGGTCATTGGCTCCAGGGCGAGCCGTCCGGCGTAGCGATCGAGGGCCTCCGGTGCCAGTGCGGCGAGGAAGGCCTTGCCCACGGCGGAGGCGTGCATGTGCACCTGATTGCCCACCATGGACGCCATGCGCACCGAGGCCAGGGACTCGACCTTGTCCACGTAGACCATCACGTCGCCCCGGGGCACCGCCAGGTGCACGGTCTCGCCGGTGGCGTCGCGGATCGCCACCAGTGCCTCGCGGGCGCCGCGCGGCAGATCGTTCTGGATACGGCTCTGGTAGCCGAGCCGGGCGAGCTCGGGGCCGAGGAGGTAGCCGCCGTGGAGCGGGTCGCGGACGACGAAACGCTCGCCCTCGAGGGCGCCGAGCAGGCGGTACAGCGTCGCCCGCGGAAGCGCGCCCGCCCGCTGGATGTCCTTCAGGCGTGCGGGTCCGGGTAGTGCCGCGATGGTCTGGAGCAGGCGTAGCCCCTTGACGAAGGTCGCCGCCCCCCGCGTCGCGGAAGCACTGTCCTGTTGTCCGGCTGCGGTCATCCGGTGTCGTTCCTGTTGCCGGTTTGACGGCCCGTCCTGATGCTGCCTATGGTCTTAATATCCGGGCTTTTTGTCCATATTATGGATACCCGGCGCCGGCGCTCTGGCCGGTCCGGGGGTGCAGCGAGGGGAGTGGTTCCAATGACCGTTGACGATCGGGTGAAGGGCCAGCGCCGGGCGGCGTCAGCCGTTGGCGGCGGCTGACGCGCCATGGTGGACATCGTCTGTCTCGGCGAGCCGCTGCTGGAGCTCAGCGAGCGTCCCGGCGACGGCGGGACGTGGTTCCTCCAGGGTTACGGCGGTGATACCTCGAACTGCGCGATCGCCGCGGCGCGCCAGGAGGCCGCGGTCGGGTATCTCACCGCCCTCGGCGACGACGGCTTCGGGCGGGCGTTCCTCGATCTGTGGGCGGCGGAGGGCGTGGACGCCAGTGCGGTGGCCGTGGACCGGGATGCGCACACCGGCGTCTATTTCATCCGTTACCGCGACGGTGAGCACGTGTTCAGCTACCTCCGCCAGGGTTCGGCGGCCAGCCGGCTGGGCCCGGACGACCTGCCCCTCGACTACATCCGTGCCGCCAGGGTGCTGCACGTCTCGGGCATCAGCCAGGCCATCAGCTCCAAGGCCTGTGACGCCGTGTTCGCGGCCATGGCGGCGGCGCGCGAGGCCGGCGTGACGGTGAGCTACGACACCAACCTGCGCCTCAAGCTCTGGCCGCTCGCCCGGGCCCGTGCGGTGATCCATGCCGCCATGCGCGAGGCGGACATCGCCCTGCCGGGCCTGGAGGACGCGCGCCGGCTTACCGGGCTGACGGACCCCGATGCGGTGGTGGACTTCTACGCGGGGCTCGGGCCCCGCGTCGTGGCCCTGAAAATGGGGCGCGAGGGGGTGCTGGTCGCCGCGGACGGCGAGCGCGTGCACTGCCCGGCGCATCCCGTGGCACAGGTGGACGCCGCCGGCGCCGGCGATGCCTTCGACGGGGCGTTCCTCGCCGGGATCGTGCGCGGGGCCCGGCCGGAGGCGGCGGCCCGGTACGCCAACGTCGCCGCGGCGCTGTCCACGCTGGGGCGGGGCGCGGTGGCGCCGATACCCCGCCGCGCCGCCGTGGAGGCGGCCCTGGACGGCGCCTGAGGCCGGGGCGTCACGGCGTGGCCGCGGTGCCCACCCGGTCGAGAAACCGCCCGAACAGCGCGGCGATGTCGTCGATCACCTCCGAGAGGCCGTGGTCGCCGTCGAGCACGTGCAGCCGCCCCCGGCAGGCCCCGGTGTAGCGCACGCTGTGCGCCGGCGGGATCAGCTCGTCGCGCCAGCCGTGCACCACCTCCACGTCGCCGGCGTGGGGCGTGACGTCTCCCTCGTAGCCTGGCAGGTAGAACGCCGGCGCCATCAGGAACAGCCCCGCCGGCCGGAGCGCGGCGCTCGCCGCGGCGGCCACATAGCCGCCCATACTCGAGCCTACCAGGACCAGCGGGCCCCGCGGACGCGGCTGCGCGAGGAGGTGGCGCACGCGCTCGTCCGGGTCCCGGGTGTGGCGGTAGTCGATGCTGGTCACGCCCGCGCCGGCGGCCCGGGCGACCTCCGCCAGCCGGGTGATCTTCAAGCCCCACGGGCCGCTCTCCTGGCCGTGGCTGAACCAGACCTCCATCACGACAGGTCCAGCGCGTAGGGCTTGAGGGTCTCCAGCGCCACCACCTCCAGGGCGGCCTCGTCGCTGGCGAGCAGCCGTACCCGCGGGGCGCAGCCGGCCTCGTGGGCCTCCAGCCAGCGTGCCGCGCACAGGCACCACTGGTCGCCGGCCGACAGCCCATCGAAGCCGAACTCCGGCCGGGGCGTGGACAGGTCGTTGCCGCGGCGGGCGCTGAAGTCGAGGAATTCGTCGGTGAGGGTGGCGCACACCGCGTGAACGCCCGCGTCGTCGGCGCCGACGCGGCAGTAGCCGTCGCGGTAGAAGCCCGTGACGGGGTCGCTGCAGCAGGCATCGAGTGAGGTGCCGAGCACGTTTCTGCGGGTCTCCGGCATGGAACGGGAACCTCTTCGTCCTGGGTGTTGTCAGCCATTGTAGGACGCTGGAAGTGAGATGCGCACGGCGGCGCAAGCCGTCGCCGGGGACGGGCACAGGGAGGTGCCCGGAGCCCGGTGTCAATCTTTCCCTCCTGTAAAGTCGGCACGATGCCGATTACCCTTGTTTCGGCCCGGTTCGCCGGGCCGCACTTTTTTCCCGGCGGCACGGCAGGTGCCCGCCTGTGGCCGATGCGTGACGCCGGGATGGTGAACAGGAGGACCGCCGCTTGCGTCTACTCCATACCGCCGACTGGCAGATCGGCAAGGGCTTTGGCCGGATCGCCGGCGACGCCGGGGCACTGCTGCGCGAGCAGCGCTACGCCGTGATCCGACGCATCGCCGTGCTGGCCGCCGAGCACCGGGCCGACGCCGTGCTCGTCGCCGGCGACGTCTTCGACAGCCAGACCCTGCCCGATGCCGCCCTGCGCCGGACCATGGAGGCCATGGCCGAGTGGCCCGGGCCGTGGGTGCTGCTGCCCGGCAACCACGACGCTGCCCTCGCCGAGAGCGTGTGGACGCGCATCGAGCGCCTCGGCTGCCGGCCGGATAACGTCCACGCCGCCCTGACCCCGGAGCCGCTGGTCCTCGCCGACGGCCGTCTGGCCGTGCTGCCCGCCCCGCTGCGGCGCCGCCACGAGCCCGGCGACGTCACCGAGTGGTTCGACACCGCGGCGACCCCGGGGGGTGCGGTGCGGGTCGGCCTCGCCCATGGCAGCCTGCGCAACCGCCTGCCGGAGGCCGCGGAGGCCCACAATCCCATCGCCGAGGACCGCGCCGTGACCGCCGGCCTGGACTACCTGGCCCTCGGCGACTGGCACGGGACCCTGGAGATCGCCGAGCGCACCTGGTATTCCGGCACCCCGGAGACGGACAGCTTCCGCAGCCGCGACCCGGGGCATGTCCTGCGGGTGGATCTGTCGGGCGGTGACGCGCCGGCGGTCACGCCCCTGGCCACGAGCCACTACCACTGGCACGAGTGGCAGCAGGACCTCACCGGCGAGGGCGCCCTGCAGGCCCTCGAGGACCGCCTTACTGGCCTGTCCGCGCCGCTGGAGCGCCATGTCCTCCGTCTCGCGCTCGCCGGCGGTGTCGATCTCGCGACCCGCTCCGCGCTGGATGAGCTCCTGGAGCGCTGGCAGGCGCGGCTGGCGTACCTGGAGTGGGACGACGCCGCGCTGCGCCCGGAGGCCACCGAGGCGGACCTCGCCGCCTTCGAGGGCAGCGGCTTCGTCGCCGATGCGCTGGCCGCGCTGCGCGAGCGCCAGGCCGCCGGCGAGCCACATGCCGCGGAGGCCGTGCAGCGCCTCTACGCCGCCTACCGCGAGTTGCACTGACGCGCTCCGTCAGGGAGGGACGCATTGGAGATCCGGCACCTGCGCATCGAGAATTTCCGCCGCCTGGTGGCGCCGCTGGAGATCGGGCCCCTGGAGGGCGGCCTCAACGTGCTCGGCGGCGACAACGAGGCGGGCAAGTCCACCGTGCTCCAGGCCCTGCGCGTGGCACTGTTCGACCGGCACGGGCTGAGCGGCCGGGCGGCCTCGGAGCTCCAGCCCTACGGTCATCGTGTGGGCCCGGAGGTGACCCTGACCTTCACCTGCGGCGGCGACGAGTACCGACTCTGGAAGCGCTTCTGCCAGGGCGCCGGTGCCCGCCTGGAGGGGCCGGGCGGCCGTTGGGAGGGCGATGCGGCGGAGGAGGCGCTGCAGTCGCTGCTCGGCTTCGAGCGCCCGGGCCGCGGTGCCACCGACGCCCGCCATCAGGGCGTCTGGGGTCTGCTCTGGGTGACCCAGGGCACCACCTTCCATGCCGTCGATCCCGCCGAGAGCGCGCGCCGCTCCCTCGGCGCGGTACTGGAGGCGGAGGTCGGCGACGTCCTCGGCGGGGCCACCGGCCAGCGCCTGCTCCGCCATTTCGCCACCGAGCGGGGCCGCTTCTGGACGTCCACCGGGCGCCCGGGGAAGGCCCTCAAGGATGCCGACGCCCGGGTGGAGACCCTGTCCACGGAGCTGGCCGAGGTGGACGGCCAGCTCGCCGAGTTCGACGAGGCCGTGAACCGGCTCGCCCGAGAGCGCGAGGAGCTCGCCGCGCTGGACGACCCGGACGCCGCCGCCGAGCGCCAGCGCCGCCTCGATGCCGCCCGGGCCGCCCACCAGCGACTGGAGGCCAGGCGTGCCGAGCGCGAACGCCTCGCCGGTGCCGTGCGCGTCGCCGAGGCCGAGCACCAGCAGCGCGAGAGGGACTGGACGGAGCGCCAGAAGGATATCCGTGCGCTCGCCGGGCTGGAGCAGACCCTGACCGCCGCGGACACCGCGCTGGCGGACGCGGATGCCCGCGTGAGCCGTGCCGAGGCCGCGGAGGCCGAGGCCCGCGCCGCCCACGAAACCGCTGCCGGGGCCGTGAGTGCGGCACGCCGGGCGGAGGAGGAGGCCGCGCGGGCCCGCGAGCGCCTGGACGGCGAGCAGCGCCTGCGTGCCGACCGCGAGGCCCTCGCCCGGGCGGAGGAGGCGCTGGAGGCCGCCCGGCAGGCACGGGCGTCGGTGGCGGACGTCGCTATCCAGCGCGGGGACGTGGACGAACTGCGCGGTATCGAGGATCGCCTGGCCCGGGCCGAGGCGCGGCTGGAGGCCGGTGCCACCCGGGTGGACGCCGAGGTCGCCGTGCCCGTGTCGGTCAGCGGTGCCGCGGAGCCCGTTGCCGAGGGGCAGTGGCGGCTGACCGGCGAGGGCGTGCTCGCCCTCGAGGGGATCGGCACCGTGCGTGTGAGTCCCGGCGGGGTGGACCTGACGTCGGCGCGGGAGGCCCGGGACGAGGCCCGCGAGGCCCGGCGCGGGGTGGCGTCCCGCCTCGGCGTGGACACCGCGGCGGATGCGGAGGCCGCGCTCCAGCGCCGCGAGCGTGCCCACGCGGATGCTGCGGCGAGCGAGAAGGTCGCCGCAGCGCACGCCCGGGACGGCGTGGCGGCCCTGCGTGAGCGCGTGCAGGCGACCGCGGAGCGCATCGAGGCCCTGCCGGCGGCTGACGACGGGGTGGACCTGGAGAGTGCCGCGGCGGCGCTGCCGGCGCGGCGCGAGGCTCGGGAGGCCCGGGAGCGCGAGCACGCGGACTCCGGCCAGCGG
>NZ_WNXE01000132.1:0-2075 GCF_010993615.1 Arhodomonas sp. KWT
TCGGCTTCGGTGATCAGGCCCTTGCGGACCACCAGCTCGCCGAGCCGGACCGGGGCGGTGCCCTCCGGGGGCCCGTCGGTGTCGGGCTGCTGACTCTCCTGCGGATCGTGGTCGAGCATGATGAAGCGGTCCTCAATCGCTCCGGGTGAGTCGCTGGCGGCGGTCACCGCCGAGCACCCGCAGCGCAAGAATGGTCAACGAGTCGATCTCCCCGGTGCCGGGGATGCCGGTGGTGCGCTGAAACCGCTGCAGCGCGTCCTGGGTGACCGGGCCCATGAGGCCATCCACCCCGTCCGGCTCGAGCAGGCCCCGGTCGACGAGCCGCTTCTGCACGTGGCGGACCAGTGCGCCCTCACGCAACGGCGGCATCACGGGCATCGCGATCCAGCGCCGGTCGTGCACGCTCAGCGTGCACAGCTGGCGCGAGGCGTCGCCCGCGATGGCCCGACCCAGCCGGCGCGGCAGCGGCCGCAGGCTTACGCCGTCCGGGCCGTGGCGGGCGCGCAGCGTGTCCATGCACGTCGCCCCGGCGGTACTGCGGGTGGCCGGGCGCCGCTCACGCACAGCGGTGGCCAGGTCGTCGATACCGCCGCCGGCCGCGTGCGCCGGCTGCGGTGAGGGAACGGGGAGGAGCCGGATCTTTCCGTCCCCGGGGCCGCCCGGTGGTGGTCCGCTGTCATCGAAGGGGGTGTGCACCGCCGCGAGGACCGGGGATATCCAGTCGCCCGCCGCCCCCGGTTCGTCGATGGACTGGTGTACGCCAAGCGAGGTGAGGGCCGCGGCGACGGCGAACGTGGCTGCCGCCGCGGCCGCGAACCGCAGGGGTCTGCGGCGAGCGGGGCGGTAACCCAGCTCGCGGGCCGCCTCGCGCACGAGGCCGGCGTCGATGGCGGTGCCCTGCCGGCCGACGAGGCCGTACAGGCAACGGTCGAGGATCAGGTGCAGGCTGCGGAGATTCCCCCCGGTGGCCTGGAACAGGGCGCGGGCGGCGCCGGGTCCGAGACCCAGGCGGCCGCCGTCACCGGCGGCATTGACGCGGAATTCCACGTACCGGGGGATCTCCGCGGCGGTGAGCGGGGCCAGCCGCAGGCGCTTGACGATGCGGCTGCGGAGCTGGCGCAGCGAGTCCGCCTCCAGGGTCTGCTCAAGCTCCGGCTGGCCGCACAGGATGATCTGCAGGAGCTTGTCCTGCCCGGTCTCGAGATTGCTCAGCAGGCGCACCAGCTCGAGGCTGGTGATGCTCAGGTTCTGGGCGTCGTCGACGAGCAGTACACAGTTGCGTCCCGCCCGCCGTTCGGCGATGAGGAAGTCGTTGAGCCGCTGCAGGTTCACGGAGACGCTGTCGGCGGGCTCCAGGCCGAAATCCGCACAGATCGCCGCCAGCAGTTCCGGCCCCTGCAGGAAGGTGTTGAACACCAGTGCGAAGGCCATGTCGCCGCCGGAGTGCGCGTCGAGGAGCCGCCGCAGGAGCGTGCTCTTGCCCAGGCCCACCTCGCCGGTGACCAGCATGATGCCCTTGCGGGTGTCGATACAGTGCGCCAGTTCGGCGAGCTCCTGCTCCATGCCGTGCGTGTAGTAGTACGCTGCCGGATCCGGTGTCGGTGGAAACGGATGCCGGCTGAGTCCCAGATATGCGTGTGCGGTGAACGCCTGTGCCATCGCGTCACATCCCAAGCCGGCGTACGGCCCGCTCCAGGGCGTCCGAGTCGGGTGAGTGCCGGCGCGCCGATTTCAGTACCTCGCGGGCGCGCTCCCTGTCGCCCTCGCGCAGGTGGATGTAGGCGAGGTTGATGCCCGCCTCCTCGTCCCCGGGGAAGCGCTCGAGGATCTGCCGGTACCGGTCCCGGGCCCGGTCGTAGTCCTCGTGCCTGAACGCGAACCAGCCCTCCATGCGCAGGCGCAGCACGTGTCCGGCCGGCAGCAGCGTGGCCACCTCGTCGAGGGTGTCCCCGGCGGCCGTCCAGTCACCCGCGGCGATCTGGCGCATCATCCGGGCATACAGTTCACGGGCGTGCTCGAGCGCCCCGCCCGTGAGCGTGCTGCTCGCCCGGTTCGCGGTGGTGCCGTCCGGTGTA
>NZ_WNXE01000132.1:2173-3991 GCF_010993615.1 Arhodomonas sp. KWT
ATACAGTTCACGGGCGTGCTCGAGCGCCCCGCCCGTGAGCGTGCTGCTCGCCCGGTTCGCGGTGGTGCCGTCCGGTGTACGCGTCTCCCGGGCCCCGGCTGCCGGGGAGGGCGGTGAGGCGGTCCGGCCGGTGTCGCCGGTGTCAGGGGAAACCGGCTCCGTGCCGTGTTTTTGCCCGCCCGTCGCCGGCGTGTCATTCGCTGCCGCGGCGACGCCGGACGGTGTGTCGTCGCCGTCATTCGATGCCCTGTCCGTACCCTCGTCCCGGGCGCCGTTGTCCGCCGGCGGCGGGCCACTGTCGGCGTTGGCCGCGGTGCCCGCCGTGTCTGCCGGCGCCCCGTGCCGGTCCGTCTCCTGCACCTCTCCGCGATCCGCGTCCGGATCGGTGCGCCCGTGTTCCGCCGGCTCGCGCGTGTCCGCCACCGTGATGGCCTCCGGGGCGTCCCCCGGCCGCTCCGGTGCCGCCGTTACGGGGGACGGGGCTGGATCCCGGACGTCCGCCGCCGATGACGCCGCTCCCGTGGCCCTCTCGTTCACGCCCGTCTCCGGGGGGGACGGTATGACGACCGCCTCGGCGGCGGCCGGCCGCGGGGGTTCAGGCGCCGGGGCCAGCAGCCGCATCGCCAGCAGCGGGCTCACTGCACCGAGAACGGCGACGGTCGCCAGCCCCGCGAGCCGGCGCGGCCAGCGCCGCGGCCCGGCCGTCGAACCCGCCGGGGGCAGGGGGCCGCGGGCCGTCTCCCCCTCGACCTCCTTGAGCGCGCGGTGGATCAGGCTCATAGCACGTGCACGCGGAGGGCGACCACCAGCTCGCGGGTCTCCGTCAGGCGCTCGCGGGTGCCGAAGAGCCGGCCCACGAGGGGCACTGACGACACGCCGGGCACGCCCTCGTCGCTCTTGCTGCTGGTCTGGTCGATGAGTCCGCCGATCAGGGCGACGTCGCCGTCGTTCAGCCGCAGCGTGGTGGTCAGGCCCTTGAGGTTGACCTCCGGCAGGGAGACCCGGGTCTCGCCGCCGACGTCGACCAGCTGCAGGCTCTGCTCGTCCACCTCCGTCTGCATCGGGCGGACCAGCAGCTCGACGGAGCCGTTATCCCGGACGTAGGGGACCACGCCCACCATGACGCCGGAGAACACCGAATCGGTCTCAACGTCCGAGGTGGTGGTGGTGGCGCCGCCGCCCGGTGCGGTCTCGGTCACCGAGCTGCTGGAGACGAAACGCGAGGTGGTGCCCACGCTCAGCATCGCCGGCGTGCCGTTGCGGGCGAGGATATTCGGGTTCGAGAGCACGGAGACGCTGCCGAAGGAGTCGAGCGCCTGGAGGATCGCGCCGAAATTGCCGTCCCGGTAGGCGACGCCCAGGGACTTGCCGTTACCGTCGGTCACGTTCCGCTGCGGGATGGTCAGCGAGGTCCCCGGCAGGGCCCCGCCGGCGTTGGGGAGGTTGGCCGTGGTGCCGCCGAGCTGAGTCGCGGCGCCGGTGATCACGCCCCCGAAGTTGTCCCGCAGCACGGTCCAGTCGATGCCGAACTTGAAGCCGTCGCTGAGGCGCACGTCGATGAGCTGGGCCTCGATGAAGACCTGCCGCCCTACCGTGTCCTTGAGCTGTGTGATGTAGCGGTCGACGGCGTGGATCTTCTCCGGGCGTCCCTTGACGTAGAGGGACCCGGAGACCTCGTCCACCGAGACTGTCGAGCGCTGGCTACCGGTACGCTGACGCTGCTCCTCGTCGTCGCCGCCGCTGCCCTGTTCGTTGCCGAGGATGTTGCGCACGCTGCCCTCGACCACCTGGTAGGGGCTCTCCGTCACGCCGCCGCTC
>NZ_WNXE01000132.1:4089-6366 GCF_010993615.1 Arhodomonas sp. KWT
CCACCGGCTCGATCGCCGGCTCTTCGGAGCGTTTTTCGACCTTCTCCCGCAGCCGGTCCATCGCTTCCTGGAGCTTGCGGGACTGCTTGGCGGTGCGCGAGGCGACCTTCCTGGTGGTCTTGGTATCCACCTTGTCCATGTTCTGCAGGCTGCGTGTGGGCTGCTGGGCACACCCGGCCAGCAACACGGCGGCCGCGGCCGCTAGCAGGACACTCCTCGTTGCGCTTTTGCCGGCGATGCTCATCCCATTGACTCTCACTTTTCGGGGAAAGGAATTTTCGGGCCCGTGCCGGGGCCGTTACCGTGCGTTCAACCAGCCGGCGAGCGACGCGAACCCCTCCGCGGTGACGACGTCGTCCCGGTTACGGGTGGCGCCGGTGCCCGGTGCATAGGCGCACGGCCCGGTATGGACGGAGTCGAAGCGCCCGCCGTCACCGTCGCGGTCCGTCAGCGGCACGACCAGGAAGAACGCCACGTTGCGCACGGCGTTGCCGGCGCAGTCGATCGTCCCCTGGGTGCCGTCGTCGCCCGTCAGAAAGATCTCGTCGGTGCTCACCGGCGTGTCGGCCGCGTTGCCCAGGCCGATGATCAGGTCCGTCGTGTCGAGGCGCCCGTTCCCGCTGCGGTCCCCGGCAACTGCCAGATCGGCATCCGCATCGCCGTTGCGGTAGACCCCGTAGAACGCGCGGCGGGCGTCTTCGGGTACCCCCATGTGCAGCGTCTCGTAGGGGACGCGACCGGTCTGCGTCCGGTTGCCGGAGCAGTCTCCCGCCCGGCCGTCGCCGGAGGTGTCCGGGCATGGCAGACGGGCGTTCGCCAGCGCGAAGGCCCGTATCGCGTCGCGAACCTCGGCCCCGTGGCGCACCGCCGCCTGGCGGTCGCGGACGCTGCCGAGATTCAGGTAGCCGCTGCTCACGGTCCACACCAGCAGGCCCACCACCGCCAGCACCACGGCCAGCTCGATGAGCGTGAAGCCCGCCACCGTTGCCAAGGGCCGCTTCCCCATGGCTATTCCCCACCCTTCAGCTCCCGGGCTTCCTCGGGAAGCTGTCCCTGGAGCCGGCGCATTTCGGCGAGGATTCCCCGGATGCGTTGCCGGTCCTGCTTGCCGGGGTCGTCGGCAATGGACTTCATTTCGTTGGCGAGCGACTGGATTCGCCCCGCGTTCTTTACCGTCTCCTCCAGCCGCCTCAGGTCGACGCCGGCCACCTCGCTGGTGCCCAGCGTGCTGCGGAGCTGGCCCAGCAGCTCCCCGACCCGCTGGGGCGATCCCTGTCCCGGGGACTGGGCGATGCTGGCGAGCTCCCGCTGAATGCGGCGGACCCTGCCTCCCTCTCCGAGGGCCGACCCGTCGGTGTGTTGGTTGCCGTCCTGCCCGGATGGGGCCGGCTTGCGCTCCTGCTGGAACAGGGGAGGCGCCTCGTCGGTAGCCACTTCGGGCCGGGGTTCGGCCGTCTCCGCCGGCTCGCGGTCCCGGGGCTCCGGCGCCGCGGCGCGCTCCGTTGTGTCCTGCGTGCTCGGCAGGTTCGCGGCGGGCGGCTCGGGTACGCCACCCGGCATTACGAAGGCGTAGAACCAGATCACCACCGCCGCGAGGGTGGCGATGCCGATGAGGAAACCGTAGAGCGCTTGGCGATTCACCTGGACACCCAATTCCGTCAGTCTGCGGTCAGTTCACGTTGCCGTCGCCGGCGCCGGGGCGGAGCGTCCCCAGCTGCAGCTGCTCCGGGGGCAGCGTGAGCTTCTGCCGCCGCCCGCGACGTTCCCGTACCACGACGCTGCGTGTCCCGATCCGGGTCACCGTGCCGCCCCCGGGGAGCGCATCGCCGGTCTGGACGAGCCTGCCGTCCACCATGGCCATCCGCCGCTGGCCGTCGAGCAGCAGTGTCAGGTTGCGCTCGGGCAGCGGTGCCCGGGCGACACGCTCGGTGCCGTCCTCCGGCGGTGCCGGCTCCGGTTCGGGCTCGGGGCGGCGCGCGGTGGCGAGCAGCGTGTCCGTTTCCACGCGGCGGCGCTGGGCCATGAGGCGTGCCAGCGAGTCCAGCGAGCGCTCGGCGGCGGTAAGGCGCTCGCGACGGGTTTCGTCGACCCGGGAGATCTGCGGAAGGCCGGCCTCCGGGCGCGCAAGACCGCGGTCCCCGCCGTCGCGCACCTGTGGCAGGTCGGCGACGACCCATCCGACGATGATCACGGCGGCGACGTTGAACACGACGAACAGGTATTTCATGTGTCCTGGCTCCCGGGGGCCAACCGGTAGGAGAAGCTGCCGGGGGCATC
>NZ_WNXE01000132.1:6464-7720 GCF_010993615.1 Arhodomonas sp. KWT
GCCGGTCCAGGTGCAGGATCCGGCCCTCGCCCTCGCGGACGTCGGCGAGCAGGGCGCCCGCCGGGTAGACGAGGCAGTGGTCGTTCTCGCCGCGGATCCACTGGAGCAGGCGTTGCCATGCCTCGAGGGGGACGGCGGTGTAGAACGCCTGGCCGCCGTCGCGTGCCCTGGAAAGGTGATGTATGACGATGTGGTTCGGGCCGTCGACCCAGCCCTCCCGCCGGACCTCCCGGTCGATCAGGGCGCGGGCGAACTGCGTCTTGCCCTCGAACCGGAGCACGCCCGTGAACGCGCCGGAGAAGTTGACCAGCACCCTCGCGGGGCGGTGCAGGCGGGGGTAGGGATCCACCACCGCGGTCTCGCCGCGGTGGCCGAACCACCGCCACCGCTCGCCGTCGACCAGGATCACGTCGGTCTTCATCGGGGCGATTCCTCCAGCAGCAGATGCAGCGTGCCCGAGAGCGCCAGGTTCACCTCCCGGTCGTCCCACGCCGGGCGCCGGAACAGGCCCTGCCCGGCCTCGAGGACGCTGAACTCGAAGGCATCGGGGATGAAGATCGAGCGACTGCCGCTGACCGTGGTCCCGAGGAGGTCCAGGGCCCGGTCACGGGGAACCTGGTCACGGGTGAAGCGTATCCGGCGCTCGCTCCAGCGCCCGCCGTCCAGCTCGAGCCGGTCCGCACGGGCGAGGAGCGCGTCCACGCGCTTTGCGTAGGCGCGCCGGTCCTCGAGCGCGGCGAGCCGCTGGTCCAGCACCTGGAGACGGCGCTGGGCGGTCGCCGTGGACTGGCGGGCATCGGCGAGCGCCTTCACCCCCGAACGGGCGTGATAGGCAGCGGCGGCGAGCGCCGTCAGCAGCACGACGAACAGCACCACTCGAAGACCGCGCACCATGGCCTACTGCCCCATCGTCCAGTGGGCGGTCAGCAGCGCGACGCGGTCCTCGTCGAGGGCATCGTCGGTCTCGTCGGCGGTCTCGCCGGTGAAGCTCTGCGAGTCGGGACCGCCGCCGCCGACCGTGGGGTTGTTCGCCTGGGAGTAGGTATTGTTGGCCTCCCACTCGTAGCCCGGGGCGTTCGCGCCGCCGGCGTCGTCCGCCTGGTCGGCGGCCTGGATGCGGAACCGCCCCTCGCGGGCGTCGGCGCTGCCGTCGATCAGCTGGTCGATGAAGCGCGCCAGGTCGGGGGTGAGCCCGCGCACGACCATGACGTTGCCCGCCCCCGAGGGGGTGCCTTCCGGGTTCCACTGGAAGCAGA
>NZ_WNXE01000133.1:0-5168 GCF_010993615.1 Arhodomonas sp. KWT
GAGGGGGCAATCCCCGACGAGCCGGCGGACCGCCTCGGCAAAGACGTCCGGCCCGAGCGGGATCACGGGATCACTCGCGGAAGCGGCCCAGCCCCATGAGCCGCTCGTAGCGCTGCGCCACCAGGTCCTCGGTGGACAGCCCCCGCAGCGTGGAGAGCTGCTCGTGGAGCACGCCGTCGAGGGCCTGAGCGGCGGCGCTCCAGTCGCGGTGGACGCCGCCCAGCGGTTCGGTGATCACCTCGTCCACCAGGCCGAGCTCACGCAGGCGTTCGGCGTTGATGCCCATGGCCTCGGCGGCGGCGGGGGCCTGCTCGGAGTCCTTCCACAGGATAGAGGCGCAGCCCTCCGGGGAGATCACCGAGTAGGTGCTGTACTGGAGCATCAGCACGCGATCGCCCACGCCGATGGCAAGCGCGCCGCCGGAGCCACCCTCGCCGATGACGGTGCACACGATGGGCGTGCGCAGCCGCGACATGACCTGCAGGTTGTGGGCGATGGCCTCGCTCTGGCCACGCTCCTCCGCGTCCACGCCGGGATACGCCCCCGGGGTGTCGATGAAGGTGAGCACCGGCATGCGGAAACGCTCGGCCATCTCCATGAGGCGCTCCGCCTTGCGGTAGCCCTCCGGCCGCGGCATGCCGAAGTTGCGGCGGATCTTCTCGCGGGTGTCGCGGCCCTTCTGCTGGCCGATCACCATCACCGGCTCGCCGCGATAGCGCGCGAGCCCGCCGACGATGGCGGGGTCGTCGGCAAAGCTGCGGTCGCCGTGGAGCTCCTCGAAATCGGTGAACAGCCGCTCGGCGTAGTCGAGGGTGTAGGGGCGCTGCGGATGGCGGGCAAGCTGGGCGATCTGCCAGGGGGTCAGGCTGGAGAAGATCTGCTCGGTGAGCTGCCGGCTCTTCGCCTGGAGCCGCGCGATCTCCTCGCTGATGTTCACATCGGCGTCGTCGCCGACGTAGCGCAGTTCCTCGATCTTGGCCTCGAGCTCTGCAATGGGACGCTCGAATTCGAGAAAATTCAGACTCATCGCTGCCCGTTCCGCAACACTGCCGACACAAGGCGCACGACTATAACACGCCAGCGCCGGCGGCGGAGGCATGGCGATTCACAGCATCGCCATGCCCTGCGGCACCGTGGCTCAATACTCCACGCGGACGGCGCCCTCGCCCGTCAGCCCGCCGAGACGGCGGAGCAGCTCGTCGGTGGGCCGCACGCGCCACTGCTCGCCGAGCCGGATCGCGGCCCGGGCATCGTTGCCGTGGTAGTCCACCACAACCGGGCATTTTCCGTCGCGATAGGCGCTCAGGGTGTCGCGCAGGGCCGGCACGAAGCCATTGCCGGCACCGGCGGCGTCGACACCGAGCACCAGCCGGCGGGCGAAGCGCTCGCGGGCCTCGCCGATGTCCATGACCGTCTCCGCGGAAACACGGTAACCGTCACTGAACTCGTCGTAGCCGAGATCGCCCTGCACCACCAGCAGCGCATCCTTGACCAGCAGGTGGCGGAAGCGCTCGTAGGTCTCCGGGAAGAGCACCGCCTCCAGCCGCGCGGTGCGGTCGTCCAGGGTGAGTGCGGCCAGGCGCCCGCCGGACTGCGTCACGCGCACGCGCATGCCCACCAGCAGCCCGGCCACGGTGACGCGGTTCTCCCCGGAGCGGCGCCGGCCGCCGCCGTTGCCATTGCCGGTAGCGGTGGCGGTGACGCCGTTGCCGGTGGCCAGCTGGTTGAGCCGGCCGGTGACGAAGGAGCGGATGTCCGGCTCGTACTGCTCGATGGGGTGGCCGGTGAGGTAGAGCCCCAGGATCTCCTTCTCCGCGGCGAGGCGCTCCTGCTCCTCCCATTCGGGCTGCGGCGGGCGCGGGACGGCCACCGCGGCCTCGCTGTCACCGCCGGAGCCGCCGAGGCCGAAGAGGTCGTCCTGGCCGGTGGCGGCATTGCGGCTGGTCTGCTCCGCGGCCTGCAGCGCCTCGGGGAGATAGTGCATGGCCGTCGCCCGGTTCTCGCAGATGCTGTCCAGGCTGCCGGAGCGGATCAGCGCCTCGATCACGCGCTTGTTCAGCCGCCGCAGGTCGACGCGGGCGCACAGGTCGAAGAGGTCCTCGAAGGGGCCGTTGGCCTCGCGCTCGGCGATCAGGCCCTCGATGGCGGCGTGGCCGACGCCCTTCACCGCGCCCAGGCCGTAGACGATGGTGCGGTCGTCGCGGGCACGGAACATCCAGTCCGAGCGGTTGACGTCCGGCGGCTCCACGGACAGGCCCATGGAGCGGCACTCCTCGATGAAGGTCACCACCTTGTCGGTGTTATCCATGTCCGAGGACAGCACCGCCGCCATGAACGGCGCCGGCTCGTGGGCCTTGAGCCACGCGGTCTGGTAGGAGAGCAGCGCGTACGCGGCGGAGTGGGACTTGTTGAAGCCGTAGCCAGCGAACTTCTCCATCAGGTCGAAGATCGCCTCGGCGTGGTCGTGGGACAGGCCGCGCTCGGTCGCCCCCGCCATGAACAGCTCGCGCTGCTTGGCCATCTCGGAGGCCTTCTTCTTGCCCATGGCGCGGCGCAGCAGGTCGGCACCGCCGAGACTGTAGCCGGCGAGCACCTGGGCGATACGCTGGACCTGCTCCTGGTAGAGGATGACACCGTAGGTGGGCTTGAGGATCGGCTCCAGGTCGTCGTGGTGGAGCTCGGCGGTGGGATACGCCACCGGCGTGCGCCCGTGCTTGCGGTCGATGAAGTCCTCGACCATGCCGGACTGCAGCGGGCCGGGGCGGAACAGGGCCACCAGCGCGACGATGTCCTCGAAACTGTCCGGCTGCAGCCGCCGGATGAGGTCCTTCATGCCCCGGGACTCGAGCTGGAAGACCGCCGTGGTCTTGCACGCCTTGAGCAGGTCAAAGCTGTCACGGTCGTTCAGCGGGATGGCGGAGATGTCCAGCGCCGCCTCGCCGCGCTCGGCGCGGATGGCGTTCACCGCCTTCACCGTCCAGTCGATGATGGTGAGCGTGCGCAGGCCAAGGAAGTCGAACTTCACCAGGCCCACGGCCTCGACGTCGTCCTTGTCGTACTGGGTGGCGAGACCGCCGCCACCGGGCTCGCAGTACAGCGGCGCGAAGTCGGTGAGCGCGGAGGGCGCAATCACCACGCCGCCGGCGTGCTTGCCGACGTTGCGCGACATGCCCTCGAGCTTGCGCGCCATGTCGATGAGGGTCTGGACCTCCTCGTCGTCGTTGTAGAGGTTCCGGAGGTCCTCCTCCTGCTCCAGCGCCTTGTCGAGGGTCATGCCCAGCTCGAAGGGCACGAGCTTGGCGATACGGTCCACGTAGCCGTAGGGATGGCCGAGCACGCGACCGACGTCGCGCACGACCGCGCGCGCGGCCATAGTGCCGTGGGTGGCGATCTGCGAGACCTTGTCGCGGCCGTACTTCTCGGCGACGTACTCGATCACCGCATCGCGCTTCTCCATGCAGAAGTCGACGTCGAAGTCGGGCATGGACACGCGCTCGGGGTTGAGGAAGCGCTCGAAGAGCAGGTCGTAGCGCAGCGGGTCGAGGTCGGTGATGTCCAGTGCGTAGGCCACCAGGGAGCCGGCACCGGAGCCACGCCCCGGCCCCACCGGGATGTCGTTCTCCTTCGCCCAACGGATGAAGTCGGCGACGATGAGGAAGTAGCCGGGGAAACCCATCTGCTCGATCACGCCGAGCTCGTGCCTCAGCCGCGACTCGTAGCGCTCCCGGGTCGCCGCCGGGTCCGGGTCGTCCGCGGTGATGATCCGCTCCAGGCGCCGCTCGAGCCCCTGCCGCGCCTCGGCGGCGAGGTACTCGTCGATGCTCATGCCCTCGGGCACCGGGAACTCCGGCAGGACGTTCTGATCGAGAGTCAGCGTCAGGTTGCAGCGCCGGGCGATCTCGACGGTGTTCTCGATGGCCTCGGGGATGTCGGCGAACTGTTCGGCCATCTCCTCCGGCGTGCGCAGGTACTGCTCCGGGCTGTAGTGCCGCGGCCGGCGCTTGTCGTCGAGGGTCCGGCCGTCGTGGATACACACCCGGGCCTCGTGGGCCTCGAAGTCCCCCACCTCCAGGAAGCGCACGTCGTTGGTCGCCACCACCGGCGTACCGGTCTCCGCGGCGAGGGCCACCGCGGCGTGGACGTGATCCTCGTCACCGGGGCGGCCGGTGCGCTGGAGCTCCAGGTAGTAACGCCCGGGGAAGTGCTCCTGCCAGAAGGCCAGCCGCTCACGTGCCTCGTCGTCATGGCCGGCGAGCAGCGAACGTCCGACGTCGCCCTCGCGGCCGCCGGAGAGCACGATCAGGCCCTCCGGCCAGCGCGCCAGCCAGTCGCGCTCCACCAGCGGGATGCCGCTGTCCTGGCCGTGGAGATAGCTCTCGGTGAGCAGCCGTGTGAGCGAACCGTAGCCGGCGTCCGTGGCGCACAGCAGCGTCGCCCGGGCATGTCCCTCCGGCGACGCCGGATCAGCGATGCGGATGTCCGCGCCGATGATCGGCTTCACCCCGGCCGCCAGCGCCGCCTGGTAGAACTTCACCATGCCGAAGAGATTGCCCTGGTCGGTGATGGCCACCGCGGGCATACCGGCGTTCGCACAGGCCTCCATCAGCGGCTTGATGCGGACCACGCCGTCGATGAGCGAGAACTCGGTGTGCAGGTGCAGGTGTACGAAGCGCGCAGTCATCGGTCGGTCGACCTCGTTGGGGCATGTCGTGCGGGGCGCAGGGCCCCCTCAGAGTGTACTGCCGGTGGTGTCCCGGACCAATCGTTCCGCCGCCTCGCGGACCGGGCGGAACGAGTGGCGGTGCAGCGGACAGGGCCCGAGCCGGGCCAGCGCGGCGAGATGCTCGCGGGTGCCGTAGCCCTTATGCCGGGCAAAGCCGTAGCCGGGATGGGCCTCCTCCAGCGCCACCATCTCCGCATCCCGCGCCTGCTTGGCGAGGATGGAGGCCGCAGCGATGGCGGGGACGCCGGCGTCGCCACCGACGACCGGCTCCGCCGGGCAGTCCAGCGGCGGGCACTCGCGGCCGTCCACCAGGGCGAAATCCGCCGGCGGGCTCAGCGCCGCCAGGGCGCGACGCATGGCGAGGAAGGTCGCCTCGCGGATGTTGAGCGTGTCGATCTCGCCGACCTCGGCACGGCCCAGCCCCCAGGCCAGGGCCTCGCCGCGG
>NZ_WNXE01000133.1:5266-7673 GCF_010993615.1 Arhodomonas sp. KWT
AGGTCGCCGTGCCGGAGGCGGTGAGCACCACATCCGCCGCCCCCATGACGGTCGCCGCGTCGCCCTCGACGAGACGCACGGCGTCAGCGACACCGACCTTGTCCAGTACCTCCCGGAAACGGGCCGCGAGTGCCGGGGTCGCCATGGGCGCGAGCACGGTGAGTCCCGGGCGCGCCCGACGCAGCCGTTCCACCGCCTGTGCGAACAGCGTGCCCAGGCGTTCGAGCTCCCCCATCCGGCTGCCCGGCAGCACCGCGAGCACGGTGGCGTCGGCGTCCACGCCGAGGGCCGCACGGTAGCCCGCAGTATCGGTCTCCATCGGGAAGCGGTCCGCCGCCGGATGGCCGACGAAGCTCACCGGCACCTCGTGCGCCCGGTAGAACTCGGCCTCGAAGGGCAGCAGCGTAAGCATGCGGTCCACCGACCGGGCGATGCCGCGCACGCGCCCCTGCCGCCACGCCCACACCGAGGGACTGACGTAGTGCACGGTGCGCACCCCGCGCTGTCGCAGCCGGCGAGCGAGCCCGAGATTGAAGTCCGGGGAATCGATGCCGATGAACACGTCCGGCGGATCGGCACTCAGGCGCCGGACGAGGTCCCGGCGCACCGCAAGCAGCCGCGGCAGGTGACGCAGCACCTCGACCAGCCCCATCACGGAGAGCGTCTCCAGCGGATAGAGGCTCTCCAGCCCCTCCGCCGCCATCGCCGGGCCGCCGATGCCCTCGAACCGGACCCCGGGGTGACGGCGTGCGAGCGCACGCATCAGCCCGGCTCCGAGCAGGTCCCCCGAGAGCTCGCCCGCCACCAACGCCACGCGCTGCATGGCGGGCACTAGCGGATGATGCCGCGGCGGCTGTCGCGCACGAACCCGGCCAGGGTCGCGACCGCCGGCTCGGAAGCCCCCTCCAGGGCGGCAACGGCATCCTCGGCGCGCAGGCCCTTGCGGTAGAGCGTCCGGTAGGCGGCCTTGAGCGCGCGCACGGCGTCCCGGGAGAAGGCGTGGCGGCGCAGACCCTCCACGTTCAGGCCCCGGGGCGTGGCCCGCTGGCCGGCGGCCATGACGAACGGCGGCACGTCCCGGTCGACATGGGCACCAAAGGCGAGGAAGCCGTGGGTGCCGAGCCGGCAGAACTGGTGCACCAGCGCATAGCCGCCGAGTATGACGAAGTCCCCGACCTCGACGTGGCCGGCGAGCGAGGCGTTGTTGGCGAAAATGGTATGGCTGCCGATGAGGCAGTCGTGGGCGATGTGGCAGTACGCCATGATCCAGTTGTCGTCGCCCACGCGGGTGACACCGCCGCCCTCCCCGGTGCCGCGGTTGATGGTGACGAACTCGCGGATCGTATTGCCGTGGCCGATCTCGAGGGTCGAGTGCTCGCCCGAGAACTTCTTGTCCTGGGGCTCCTCGCCGACGGAGGCGAACTGGAAGATGCGGTTGTCCCGGCCGATGCGCGTCGGCCCATGGATCACCACGTGGGGGCCGACCCAGGTCCCGGCATCGATGCTGACCTCCGCACCGACGATGCTGTACGCCCCGACCGTCACGCCCTCGGCGATACGCGCCGAGGGATCGATCACCGCCGTGGGATGGATATCGCTCACACTTCCCTCATCGTGCAGCGGATCTCGGCGCTGGCGGCGACCGCACCGTCCACCCGGGCCTCCACGGCGAACATCCAGATCCCGCGCATGTTGCGGTTGAACCGCGCCTCCAGCGTCAGGCAGTCACCGGGCTCCACCGGGCGCTTGAACTTCGCCTTGTCGATGCCGACGAGATAGAAGAGCTTGGAGTCGTCGGGCGTGACCTGCTGGGTGCGGAATGCCAGCAGCCCGCAGGCCTGGGCCAGGGCCTCCAGGATGAGCACTCCGGGCATCACCGCGCGCTGCGGGAAGTGGCCCTGGAAGAAGGGCTCGTTGACGGTGACGTTCTTGATCGCCTCGATCGACTCGCCGGGCACGCACTCGCGCACCCGGTCGACGAGCAGGAACGGATATCGGTGCGGGAGGTAGTTCTTGATCTCGTGGCAGTCCATCCCCGCCGCAGTGTCGCTGTGTGTCATGAGTCCTTCCGTTCGTCCGGTTCCGACGCCGCCAGGCGCCGCTCTAGCTCGCGCAGGCGCCGTGCCATGGCGTCGAGCTGGTTGAAACGCGCTGCATTGCGGCGCCACTCCCGTGCCGTAGCCATGGGCGTGCCCGACGCGTAGACGTCCGCGTTGCGTATGTCGTGGGTGACGCGGGCCATGCCCATCACCACGGTGCCGTCGGCGATGTGGAGGTGCCCGTTGATGCCGGCCCCCCCAGCCACCGTCACCCCACGGCCAATGTGGGTGCTGCCCGCCACCGCGGAGCAGCCGGCCATCACGGAATGCGCCCCCACGTGGCAGTTGTGCGCCACCTGCACGAGGTT
>NZ_WNXE01000134.1:0-7608 GCF_010993615.1 Arhodomonas sp. KWT
CAGCTCGCCAGCCATGAGGGGCCGGACGGGCGGCTCGATCCGGACAGTCCGCTCTTCCGTAACATCGAGCTCCTGGATGAGCGCCTGGAGCTCTCCGACGCCGACAAGGTCCTGCTGGTACTGGCCGCGCTGATCGAGTGCGAGCCGGCCTTCGAGGACACCTTCGGCATGGTGGCGACGGACGTGAACAACCGCCAGCTCGCGGGCCTGCTCCGCGAACTCTCCGGCGTCGCCCAGCGTGACGCGCTGGCGAGCGTCGAGGGCGAGACGGCGCTGGTCGCCTCCGGTGTCGTGCGCGTACAGGGCATGCGCTGCCCGCTGGAGGCCAAGATCTCCCTGGTCGAGGGGCTGGCGGACAGCCTGTTCGAGGACAACAGCAGCATCGACGATATCGTCCAGCGTTTCGGCCGGGTGAGCCCCGCGCCGAAGCTCGGGGTGGGGGATTTCCCGCACCTGCGGCGGGACGCGGCCATCATCACGGACTACCTCGTCGCCTCGGCGGCTCAGAACACCCCGGGCTGCAACGTCCTGCTCCACGGCGAGCCCGGGCTGGGCAAGACCGAGTTCGCCCGTGCGGTGGCCCAGGCGGCGGGGCTGACGCTCTACGAGGTGCCGACCACCACGCGCGCCGGTGTGCCACTGAAGGCGAGCATGCGGCTGCGGGCGTTCAAGGCCTGCCAGCGCCTGCTGGCCGGGCGCGAGTCCGTGGCCGTGCTCTTCGACGACTGCGATGACGCCCTGGCGGCCACGCCGATGATCGCCGTGGAAAGCGGCGACGACGACGGCACGGGCAGCGCCGGCAGCAAGGCGTGGATCAACGAGCTGCTGGAGTCCAACACCGTGCCCTGCGTGTGGGTGGCGAACGACCTCGGCTGGGTGGACAGTGCGCACCTGCGCCGCTTCGACTATCCGCTGTTCTTCCGCTCCGTGCCGCCGGTGGTGCGCCGGCGTATCGCCGAGGCCCACATGGGCGGGCTGGACCTGCCCCATGCGGTGTTCGAGCGGGTGGTGGCCAACGAGCATAACACCCCGGCGGCGATCGCGAAGGCCGCGCGGGTGGCGGGGCGGACGGATGCCAAGGCGGTGGCCGTGGAGAATGTGCTGCGCCAGACCTCGCTGCTGCTCGGCGGTCAGCCCGCCGGCGGGCGACGCAACGGTATCGTGCCCTTCGATCTGAGCCTGCTCAACGCCAATCGCGACCTGGTCGCCCTGCGTGACGGTCTGATCGCGCGGCCGAGCGCGAGCCTGTGCTTCTACGGTCCGCCAGGCACGGGCAAAACCGCTTTCGCCCGGCATCTGGCCGAGAGCATGGGCCGCGAGGTGATGGTGCGGCGCGCCTCCAGCATCCTGGGCTCCTACGTGGGCGAGACCGAGCGCAGCATCGCCGCCATGTTCATGGAGGCGGCGGAGATGGACGCGGTGCTGGTGCTCGACGAGGCGGACAGCTTCCTCGGTGACCGGCGCGGCGCTCACCAGCAGTGGGAGGTCACCCAGGTCAACGAGCTGCTCACGCAGATGGAGGCGTTCGAGGGCGTCTTTATCGCCACCACCAACCTCAAGTCGAACCTGGACCCGGCGAGCATGCGTCGTTTTGCCCTCAAACTGCGCTTCGATCCCCTCGCGCCGGGGCAGCGCGAGCGGCTGTTCGACGCCACCCTTGCGGCGCTGGGCGGCGAGGGCGAGGCCGCACGCTTCGCTGACGCCCTGCGCCAGCTCGACGCGCTCACGCCGGGGGATTTCGAGGCGGTCGCTCAGCGCCTGCACCTGCTCGGGGAGCCGGTGGACGGTGAACGCCTCTATCGCGAGCTCGTCGACGAGGTTTCGGAGAAGGGCGGCACGACGCGACCGGTCGGTTTCACCGCCCGGCTGTGAGGCACCGCCGGTTCAGGCGGTGACGATCTGCACCTGCTCCCCATCGAAGGCCAGGCGGCCGGCGATGGGCGCCATCGCCGGCAGCGGTGCGGGATAGCTCCAGGCGCCGTCGGTTACCACGGCGGACCCCGTGCGGACGCCGAAGTACTCCGCCTCGCCCTTGAGCGGGCAGTGCGTCCGCGTTGCGGAGGGTGTCAGAAGCCCCATCTCGACCCCGGCCCGGGGGAAATAGTAGCGCACCGGGTAACCGGTCTCGTGGAGCTCGATTACGTCCGTGCTGTCTGCCAGGCGGTGTCCGTCCAGAAGGACCCGGACACGGCCGGCGCCCTGTGTCAGGCGGATACGATCCGCTGCATGTGACTCTGCCATTTTCGCCGTTCCCGGTGGTATCGTTGAGGGCATCATGGGCGGGGTGTGGAAGATCGTATCCCGCCGCGTGGGGAGAATAATAACAACAGCGATCCTGAGCCGACCCGAGGGAGTCCTGTGAGCAGCGATGTCACCGTGGACCGCACGTCCTCGCCGATACGACTGCGTCCATGCCGGCCACGGCACCGGGAGGGCCGATGACGCCTGATACCGAGGCCGCGCTGGAGCATTGCCCACACCTGCCGACCATGCCCGGCATCGCGACCCGCATTATCGATATGGGGCGCGATCCGGAAGTGGATATCGCGGACCTTGCCGCGCTGCTGGTCAAGGACCCGGCGCTGGCGAGCCGGATCCTGCGGGTGAGTAATTCCCCGCTCTACGGTCAGCGCCGGCGCAGCGATAACATCCGCCAGGCCGTGATGGTGCTGGGGCTGAACACGACCATGACGCTGGCGCTGAGCTTCTCGCTCGCGGACGCCCTGCGCGGGCGCGGCGACGGGCGCGCGATGCGGCTGGTCTGGCGCCGCGCGCTGATCGCCGCCACCGCCTGCCGCATCCTCGGCGAGGAGATCGGCCACCCGGGCAAGGAGGAGTTCTTCCTCGCGGGTCTGCTCCAGGACATCGGCATCCTGGCACTGGAGGTCGCGGTCCCCGAGCTCTATGAGCCCCTGGTGACGGAGGCCGATACCCACGATGCCCTGGTCGCACTGGAGTCCGTCCATCTGCAATCCGGTCACTGCGCGGTCGGCGCCTGGCTGATGGAGCGCTGGGGGCTGCCCCGCTATCTCGTGAACACCGTGCTCGGCAGCCACGACCCGGAAACCGACGCGATTCCGGACGAGGACCGGGAGCTGGCGCGCTGTGTGGCCCTGTCCGGCCGTATCGCCGACCTGTTCCTCCATGACAGTGACCGTGCGGAATCCTCGGCGCGGCTTGCGGATGCCGCATCGGTGTGGCTCGGGCTCGGCGGGGACGCCGTTGCCGCGGTGATCGACCGTGTCGGGGAGGGCCTGCCGGAGGCGGCGCGGCTGTTCGATACCCGGCTGCCGTCGGCCCGGGTGGCGGCAGGGGTGATCGAGGAGGCGCGCGAGATGCTGATGATGCGCAATCTCCAGCTCCTGCAGGAGACCAGCGAACAGCGCCGGCGCTTCCATGAGCTCGAGCGTACGGCGAAGCACTGGGAGGAGGTGGCGAACCACGACCCGCTGACCGGTGTTTACAACCGGCGTTACTTCGACGAGCGCATGGCGCACGAGTTCGCGCTGGCCACCGAGAGCGGCTGGCCGCTGAGTATCGGTTTCGTGGATCTCGACCAGTTCAAGTCGGTCAATGACCATCACGGCCACCAGGTGGGCGACCAGGTGCTGGTGGGCGTCGCGGAGCTGATGGCGGCACGGCTGCGCCAGCGCGACCTCGTCGTTCGCTACGGCGGCGAGGAGTTCCTGGTCCTGCTGCCCGGTACGACGCTGAGCGACGCAATGGCGGTCTGCGAGCGTCTGCGCAGCGCGGTCGCCGCGGTCGCCCACCAGGATGGCGAGGGGCGCCCCTTCCATATCACCACGTCCATCGGCGTGGCCGCGCACATGGATGCCGGCCGGTGTTACCCCAGCGTGGACGTCTTCATCGGCGCCGCCGACCAGGCGCTGAACCTCGCGAAGGCACACGGCCGCGATCGCGTCCGGCCGTCACCGGATACGCCGACGACGAACCGTCCCTGACGCCGTTGCGCCCGGGTGCCGGGTGTCGTCGCCCGGCGTCGCCGCGGTCATGATCGCGGTGTGTCCGGCGGTATCCGGACGCTGTTGCGGAGCGCCGGTATACTGGCCCGCTCATACGTAGTGTCACCTCCCGGGCCGCACGCGGTGAGCGCCGGCCCGGGCACGTGGAGCAGGAGGGGACCGATGCGCCCACTGGAGCAGGACCCGGCATGGCAGCAGCTGGCGTCCCATCACCGACGGCTCGTCGAGTGCCGTATCGACGCGCTCTTCGAGGCGGATCCTGAACGCTTTGAGCGCTTCAGCCGGCGTGAGAACGGGCTGCTGGTGGATTTCTCCAAGAACCGGCTGGACGCGGCCGCCCTGGATGCGTTGCTGGCGCTGGCGCGGGCGCGGGACGTGCCGGCGCGCCGGGACGCCATGTTTGCCGGCGACGTCGTCAACCCGACAGAGGAGCGCGCGGCGCTGCACGCAGCGCTGCGTACGCCGGAGATCGCCGATCACGCGGGGGTGTCGCGGACGGTTTCGGACTGTCTCGGGCAGATGGAGGCCTTCGCCGCCGGCGTGCGGGACGGCACGGTCACCGGCGTGGATGGCCATGTCTTCACCGATGTGATCCACATCGGTATCGGTGGTTCCGACCTGGGGCCACGGCTGCTGGCGGATGTCGTACTGTCACCGGAGAACGACGGTCC
The DNA here is from genome assembly GCF_010993615.1 of Arhodomonas sp. KWT. Lineage (NCBI taxonomy): Bacteria > Pseudomonadati > Pseudomonadota > Gammaproteobacteria > Chromatiales > Ectothiorhodospiraceae > Arhodomonas > Arhodomonas sp. KWT. The sequence continues at coordinate 4,655 of NZ_WNXE01000134.1, forward strand.
GCGGCTGCATTTCGTCTCCAGTGCCGACGCCCAGGCCCTGCGTACGGTGCTCGCCGGCCTCGATCCCGCGACCACGCTGGTGGTGGTTGCGACCAAGAGCGGCGGCACGCGGGAGACGCTCCTCAATGCCGGTACCGCCCTGTCCTGGTTCGCCGCACGGCTGGGGCGCGATGCGGCCCTGGCACACCATTTCGTCGGCGTGACCGGGAATCCGGAGCGACTCGCCGACGCCGGTCTCGAGGTCGGCCGGAGCTTCCCCCTGTGGGACTGGGTCGGCGGCCGCTATTCGGTGTGGTCCGCGGTGAGCGTCTCGGTGATGATGGCCGCCGGTACCGCTGTCTTCCGTGAGTTCCTTGCCGGCGGCGCGGCGATGGACCGGCATTTCCGCGATATGCCCCTTGCCGATAACCTGCCGGTGCTGCTGGCGCTGGTGAACGTCTGGAACACCACGGTCCTCGGCGCGGCCAGCCAGGTCGTGCTGCCCTATGACTGGCGACTGCGCCGGCTGCCCGCCTACCTCCAGCAGGCGGTGATGGAGAGCAATGGTAAGTCCGTGACCGTTGACGGCACCCCGGCGGGGACCGGCACCGCGGCCGTGCTCTGGGGGCGATCCGCCATCGACGGCCAGCACGCCTTCTACCAGTTCCTGCACCAGGGTACCCAGGTGGTGCCGGCGGAGTTCATCTGCGCCATGGAGGACGGGCGCGACGCCCCGGCGCACCGCCGCGAGCTCCTGGCCAACTGTCTCGCCCAGTCCCGGGCGCTGATGTGTGGTGTTGATGCGGAGAGCCTGGCGGCAGAGGAGGCCATGGCGGCGCTGGCGCCGGAACGACGGCGGCTCCTGCTGGCGCACAGGACCCATGTCGGGGACAGGCCGTCCAACACGCTTCTGATGCGTCGCGCCGACGCTGGGCACCTCGGCCGGCTGGTCGCACTCTACGAGCACCGCATCTTCGTCGAGGCGACGATCTGGGGGATCAACCCCTTCGACCAGTGGGGCGTGGAGCTGGGCAAGCGCCTGGCGGGCGACCTCCGCGCCTGCCTCGGCAGCGACGCGGTCCGACAGGATCTGGACGGTTCCACCGCCGGGCTGGTGGCGTGGCTGCGCGGCGGGGACGGATAGGATACGGTGCCGTCAGCGCGGCGTGAGCACGCCGAACCAGTGCTCGGCGGTCTGACGTTCCACCCAGTCCATGTCGAAGCCGGCGGCAGCGGCCAGTTCGTTCAGCTGCGCCGGTCCCATGCGCGAGGCGAGCCCGGGGCCGACGAGCCCGGGGCCGTCCGGCGCGAACTCGGCCACCAACAGACGTGCATCGTCGGCCAGCAATCCGCGGAGGTGGGCAAGGAAAGCGCCCGGATCCCCGGCGTGGTGAAGGACCATGGTCAGCAGTGCCGCCTCCACCGGCGCCGGCAGGGCGGTGAGCGCGGCGACATCCGCCACCGCGGCATGGAGGTGGTGGAGCTGGTGCAGTGCGGCGGTGCGCCGCAGCAGCTCGACGGCCTCCGGATCGCGGTCGAAGGCGTAGACGGTGCCGGTGGTGCCGACGCGTTCGGCGGCGCGCAGCGCGACGTAGCCGCCGCCGCAGCCGAGGTCCGCGACCGCTGACCCCTGGCCCAGGCGCAGGGCGTCGAACCATTCGCCCACCAGCAGCGTGCGCTGGGCCTGGCGGGCGAAGGTCCGGACCGGGTCAGTACCCCCGTGCGAAGTCGATGACATAGTCCAGCGCCTCGCCGTCCCGGTATCTGGCGTAGTTTCGGCGGAAGATTTCCACGATGTCCTCCGGGAAGCTCTCGGCAGCCACATGGGGGGTGACGTAACAGTTCTCCAGGTCCCAAAGCGGGCTGTCCGCCGGCAGCGGTTCGGTCTCGAAGACGTCGAGCACGGCGCCGGCGATCCGGCCATCGCGAAGCGCGCCGGCGAGGGCGTCGCTGTCGATCAGCGGCCCGCGGCCCACGTTGACCACCCAGGCGTGCGCCGGCAGGCGCTCCAGCGCCGCGGCGTCCACCAGGTGATGGGTCTCCGGGGTATCGGGCAGGGTGAGCACGAGGTAGTCGAGCCCCTCCAGGAACCGGTCCCACTCGTCGCCGGCGTAGACCCGGCGCACGCCGGGGACGTCGCTCGCGCGGCGCTTGTAGCCGATCACATCGAGGCCGAAGTGGTTCGCGGTGCCGGCGATGTGCTGGCCGATGGAGCCGAGGCCCGCGATGCCCATGGTCCGCCCGCCGAGGCCGCGGTACTGACGCTCGGCCCAGACGTGCCCGCGCTGCTGCTCGCGCAGGGCGAAGAACTGGCGTTCCAGGGCAATGAGCCAGCCGAGCACGTACTCGCTCATCAGTGGGCCGAACACGTCCTTCACGCCGGTGAGCGTGTAGCCACGGGGCAGCCCGTCCTCGAGCAGGGCGTCGACGCCGGCGAAGGTGGACTGCACCCAGCTCAGGCGCTCGGCCGTGTCCAGGACCTGCGCCACCAGCGCGGGCTTGCCGAGGATGATGTCGCACTCCGGCGCGAGTGCACGGCCCTTGTCGGCGTCGGTCGCGACGTGGAGCGTCAGTCCGGGGAGCTCGGTATCCCGGAGCAGATCGTGATAGACGTCGGCATCCTCGGAGAGGATCAGCGCGCGGTTCATCGGTGGCCTCCCGCTCGGGTGAATGGAACGCCGCCCAGCATAGCGCAGACGCCGGGCGTGTCCATGGCGGATATCGTGGTCATGCCTGCGGGTGTACGGGGATCGGGAAGATCAGATCGTAGGCGAGGTTGTAGGCGTACGTGTACACCAGATAGAAGAGCATCAGCGCGACGTTCATGGTCAGGGCCGCCGACAGCGTATAGCCCATCCACCACATCACCGGCACGAGGGTGATCACGAGCATGCCCAGCTCGAAGGCAAGGGCGTGCCAGATGCGCTCGCCCGGGGTCTTGTAGACACGGCCCGTGAACCGGCGCAGGGCATGGT
>NZ_WNXE01000135.1:0-1370 GCF_010993615.1 Arhodomonas sp. KWT
CACCAGCGTCGCGCCACCCGGCGCGTCAGGCGCTCGGCAAGGAGCGTGCGCAGCGCCAGGCCCGGCCGCCGGGCCCGCACCTCGCGGATATGCGCGGCGAGATCCAGCCCCGGAAACAGGTCGATCTCGAGCGGCCCGCCGGGCTGCCAGTACGAGGACGCCTGCAGGACGGAGGGCCCGCTCAGCCCGCGGTGAGTGAACAGGATATTCTCGCGGAAGGTCGCGCCGCCGGCGGCGGTCTCGGTATCAAGGGACACGCCGGCGAGATCGCCGAGGCGCTCGCGGGTGCGGGCATCCAGGATCACCGGCACCAGCGCCGCCCGGGTCGGCTGCACGGCGATCCCTAGCGAACGCGCGAAGTCGATGCCGAAGCCGGTGGCCCCCATCTTGGGGATCGAGTAGCCCCCGGTGGCGATCACCAGGGATGCGCAGGTCACCGCGCCGACCGCCGTGTCCAGCGCGTGCGGCTCGCCGGTGCGGATGTCGTGAACCGGTGCCTTGGTGCGCACGGTCACGTCTGCCGCGTCACACTCCTCCAGCAGGAGCGCCACGATGTCTTTGGAGGAGCGGTCGCAGAAGAGCTGCCCGAGCTTCTTCTCGTGGTAGGCCACCCCGTGCCGCTCCACCAGGGCGATAAAGTCCCACGGCGTGAAGCGGCTGAGCGCAGACTTCATGAAGTGGGGATTGGCGCTGAGGAAGTGCTCCGGGCCGGAGTACATGTTCGTGAAGTTGCACCGCCCGCCCCCGGACATGAGGATCTTCTTTCCCACCCGGTTGGCGTGGTCGAGCACCAGCACGCGGCGACCGCGCCGACCCGCCTCGATGGCGCACATCAGCCCGGCCGCGCCGGCGCCGATGATGACCACGTCCCAGTGCTGTTCCCTGTCCACCGTCTGCGTCATGGGCGCGCATTCTACGCGAAACGCCGCCATGGTCCGGCCCCGCTGCGTGAACTATCTTTTCCGGTGAGTGAGCGGCGCGATCCCCACCCGCAGCGGGACGGCCGACGGAGGGAGGTTGCCATGCAGATGACGCGACGCTTCTTCATCAGTACGGACATGGATGACCTCGAACGACTGGAGGAGGACCTGGAGGCAGCAGGCATCGTCACGCCCCAGTGCCACCTCCTCACCACGGACGACGCCGCGGCGGACAGTCACCGCCACCTCAACCAGGTCAAGGCCCTGATGAAGCGCGACCTGGTCCACTCCACGCTCATCGGCGCCGCGGTGGGCGCCGTGCTCGCCGTGATACTGCTGCTCATCGCCCATTTCGCCGGCTGGGTACACTCCGCCGCCGGCTGGCTGCCGTTCGTATTCCTGGCGATCATCACGCTGGGCTTTTTCACCTGGGAAGGGGGGTTGCGCGGC
>NZ_WNXE01000135.1:1467-6145 GCF_010993615.1 Arhodomonas sp. KWT
GCGAGACCGTGATCGCGCAGCCCCCGGCGCAGACGCATGGCCAGGTCGGTCATCTCCCGGTCGAGCTGTATCATCCCATCACTCCCTGATTCCGGTGCCCCGGAACGGGATGCAATAACGATACCGCAATGGGAAAACCCGGCTCGCCATGCCGTTGGGAAAACGATATGCCGCTGCCGATCGGAGACCTCCGAAGACGGCCGGGGCGGATGCCCGGCCAGGGGAACGGCATTGCCGTACGTCAGTCGTCGCCGCGGTCCGTGTGCCCCAGATCGCGATCCGGGGCCACCGCGTCGCGCACCAGGCGCTTGAGCGCCTTGATCTCCGGGAAACCGCCCTGCTCCCGGCGCGACCACAGGCACTCGCCGTCCACGACGATCTCGAACACCCCCGCCCCCGCCGGACACAGCGAGACCTCCGCCAGCTCGTCACCCAGGCTGGTGAGCAGCTCCTGCGCCATCCACGCGGCCCGCAGGAGCCAGCCGCAGCGGGGGCAGTAACGGATACGGACGTGGTGATTCATGGCGGCCCTCCAGGCGGAGGGCCGCACGATAGCAGACCACCAGGCCGGAAAAACCGCGCCGACACGGGCTCAGCCATTACGTCGGAACGGCAAACGGCGCACGCGCTCGCCGGTCAGGGCGAACCAGGCGTTGGCCACCGCCGGCGCCACCGGCGGTGTCCCCGGCTCGCCCACGCCGGTGGGCGCGGCGTCCGAGTCGACGATGTGCACCTCGACCTCCGGCATGTCCGTCATCCGGGTCGGCAGGTACGTGTCGAAGTTGGCCTGCTTCGGCCGGCCGTCCTCCAGCACCACCTCGTCGTAGAGCGCCGCACCGAGGCCGTAGCCGATGCCACTCTGCATCTGCGCCTCGATGTTGTGCGGGTTGATGGCGACACCGCAGTCGACGGCGCAGACCACGCGGTGGACCCGGGGCAGCCCGTTCTCACCCTTGGAGACCTCCACGACCTGGGCGACGTAGCTGTTGAAGGACTTGTGCACGGCCACGCCCCGGGCGCGGCCCTCCGGGACGGGCTTGCCCCAGCCGGCACGGTCGGCGGCGAGCTCGAGGACGCCGCGGTGGCGATCGTGATCGCCGAGCCGGGCGAGCCGGAAGGCCACCGGGTCCTCCCCCGCCGCGTGGGCGAGCTCGTCCATGAAGGTCTCGGTGCTGAAGGCGGTGTGGGTATGGCCCACGGAGCGCCACCACAGCACCGGCACGCCGGCCTCGGGGTTGTGCCCCTCGACGGCGAAGTGCTCGAAGCTATAGGGGAGATCCTCGGCCCCCTCGACGGAGACCGGATCGACGCCGTTGTCCCGGAGTCCGCCCATCTCCTTCATGATGGACTGGCCGGCGAGGCGGTGCTGCCACGCCACCGGCCGGCCGTCGTCGTCCAGCGCCGCCCGCAGCCGGTGGACGAACAGCGGCCGGTAGCGCCCGCCCTGGATGTCGTCCTCGCGGGTCCACACCAGCTTCACCGGACGCCGGCCATCGGTGGCCTTGAGAATGCCCGCCACCTCCATGGCGACGTCGCCGTTGGGGGTCGCGCGGCGGCCGAAGCTGCCGCCGGCGAACTGCGTGTGCACGGCCACCTTCTCCGCGGGCACGCCGAGTGTCTTCGCCACCACGCCCTGGTCGATGGTCGGGATCTGCGAGCCCGCCCACAGCTCGTAGCCATCGCCGGTGGCGCGGATCACCGCGTCCAGCGGTTCCATCGGCGCATGGGCGAGGTAGGGGAAGCGGTACTCCGCCTCGATCACCCGCGTGCCACCATCGATGGCGGCCTGGGGATCGCCGTGGGCCTCCGCGGTGGCGCCGGGCTCACGGGCCAGGGCGGCGAAGTCCTCGTACAGGGCCTCCGTACCCCGCTTCTCGGCAGCGCTGTCGTCCCACTCCGCCTTGAGGGCATCGCGGCCCTTCTTGGCGGCCCAGAAGCCCTCCGCGAGCACCGCGACGCCCCGGGGGGTGCGCACCACGTCGACCACCCCCCGCACCTTGCGGGCCTCACTGTCGTCCAGCGAGCGCAGGGTCGCGCCGAACAGCGGCGGGCGCAGCATCACCGCGGTGAGCATGTCCGGGAGGTAGATATCCAGGGTGAACTGGGCCTCGCCGTTGCTCTTCTCCGAGGCGTCCACCCGGGGCACCCGGTGGCCGATCAGGCGGAAGGACGACGGGTCCTTGAGGCGAACCTCCTTCGGCGCCTCGCGCCGCCCGGCGGCCTCCGCGAGCTCGCCGAAGCGCGCCTCGCGGCCGCTGCCGGCGTGACGGACGACGCCCTGGGCGACGCTCAGCTCGCTCGCCGGCACGCCCCAGCGCTCCGCCGCGGCGGCCACGAGCATGGCCCGTGCCGTGGCCCCCGCCTGGCGCAGCTGGTCCCAGGAGCTTGCCATCGCGGTGCTGCCCCCGGTGCCCTGCATACCGCCGAGCAGCGCGTTGCCGTAGAGCTCGGCGTTGGCGGGGGCCGGAGCAACCTGCACCCGCGACCAGTCCGCGTCCAGTTCCTCGGCGAGCACGGTGGCCACGCCGGTGTAGCTACCCTGCCCGAACTCGATGTGCTTCGAGATCACCGTGACGGTGTCGTCCGGGGCGATGCGCACGAAGGCATTGGGGGCCCAGCCCCCGCTCTCCGTCTCCGCCGCCATGGCGCGGGGACCGCCAAGGCCCCAGTGAAAACCGATGACGAGGCCCACCCCGGCGGCACCGGCCCCCTTCAGCAGGCGCCGCCGGGACGGCGAGAACGGCTGTGAATACGGCTGCTGCATGGTCACGCCTCCAGCTCGCCGGCCGCGCGATGGATGGCCGCACGGATACGCTGATACGTCGCGCAGCGGCAGACGTTGCCGCGCATGGCGCCGTCGATGGCGTCGTCGTCGGGCTGCGGCGTCTGCTCGAGCAGCCCCACCGCCGACATCACCTGCCCGGACTGGCAGTAGCCGCACTGGGGGACATCCATCTCCGCCCACGCCTTCTGCACCGCGGCGGCGGCCGGACTCTCCAACCCCTCGATGGTGGTGACGGAACGATCGCCCACCGACTGCACCGGCAGCACGCACGAGCGTGTCGGGCTGCCGTCGAGGTGCACGGTGCAGGCGCCGCACTGGGAGATCCCGCAGCCGTACTTGGTGCCGGTGAGCCGCAGCTCATCGCGCAGGACCCACAGCAGCGGCGTGTCGGCGTCGACGTCCACGCTGTGGGTCTTGCCGTTGACCTTGAGGGTGATGCTCATAGTGCTCTCTCTCCGGGTCGGGCCACCGCGAAGGGTGGCAACTGTCCGAAAACGTACGACCCAGTGTAGTAGACGGTGCCCTCAACGCGAGCACCGTGCGCATCTCACCCCCGGCGCCCGCCACCGGCCCGGGCCACGCCGCGGCCGTCGTCGAACCGGACCTGATCGCGCCCGCCATCCTTGGCCGCGTAGAGGCTGCGATCGGCGTCGGCAAGGAGGTCATCGAGGGTGCGATGGCGATGGTCCTTGCCGGCGACGCCGACGCTGGCGGTCACCGCGATGATATCGTCGCCATGGTGAGCGCGGTGTGCGGCCACCGCCGCGCACAGGCGCTCGGCGAACGCCACGGCCTCGGCGAGCTCCGTCTCGGGCATCAGCAGAACGAACTCCTCGCCGCCCCAGCGGGCGAGCACGTCGTAATCCCGGACACTGGCACGGAGCACCCGGGCGACCGCCTTCAGCGCCTCGTCACCGCCGGTGTGTCCGTAGCGGTCATTGACCTGCTTGAAATGGTCGAGGTCGATCAACGCCAGTGACACCGGCCGGGCGTTGCGTACCGCCAGGTTCCAGATCCGCGCGCTGACATCGTGGAACGCCCGGCGGTTGTTGACGCCGGTGAGGGGGTCGATGCGTGCCAGCCGCTCCGCGCGGACGCGCTGAGCCTGCCCCTCGCGGAAACGATAGCTCAGCGCCAGGGCAAGCAGGGTCGCGTCGACCAGCATGCCGATGTCGACGGCACGGTAGGTCCAGGCATTGAACGGGATGAACCCCCATACCGCCATCGCCGTGACCGCGGCGCCGATCATCGACGAGACCGCGGCGAGCAGGAAATAGCGCGCGGCACGCAGACCGGCGCGCACGGACACGATCCCCAGGGCGAGCATGATCACCGTGAACGCGATCATGAAGGTGAACGCCACCACCAGCGCCGCCGCCTGGTAGCCGGCGGTCACGGCGGCGAGCATCGACGCGGCACCCACGGCGATGTAGCCGATCACCGCCCGGCGCAGCCGCGGGAAATGCTCGCGGGTATCGAGAAAACTGAGTGCGAAGGTCAGCCCGGTGGTCGCGTAGGCGAGCATCAGCACCGGGTTCGACCACTGCGCCCAGCCCGTGCTCCGCGGCCACAGCCAGGCGAAGCCGTGACCGGTGTAGGAGAGGTTCATCAGCAGGAAGGCACCGAGATAGAGGGCGTAGAGGGCGTAGCGGGCCTGCCGGAGCCCGGCGAACAGCATCAGGTTGTAAGCCACCAGGGCGAACAGGAAGCCGTAGAGGAACCCGTAGCCGTAACCGGTCACCAGGTCCCGTTCGGCAGCCGCCGCCGGGGTCTCGAGATAAAGGGGCACGACCATCGGGTCGGGGGTCGCCACCCGCAGATAGATTGTGGCGGCGCCGGGGGCGAAGCGATGATCGACCGCGAAGTAACGCCCCGCCACGGGCCGTGCGGCAT
>NZ_WNXE01000135.1:6243-7477 GCF_010993615.1 Arhodomonas sp. KWT
CCGTGGCCACGGTGAGGCGCGCCGGCCGCGGCTCGGCGGCAGCGTTGACCACCTCGAGACGGATCCATACCGGCCGGGCACCGATCCCGAAGGCGAGGACCGGCGATCCACCGGCAGAGAACCGGCCACCGTGGAAGGCCCCGACGGCCTCCGCCAGCGTCAGCGGCCCGCCGGTCTCGCGCAGGTAGCGGGCCTGCTCCCCGACCGGGCCACCGTCGCCGCCGGGCAGCCGTACCGGTTCCTGTGTCTGTGCCGCGACGACGGTGCGCGCCACCATCCACGCCGCCAGCACGAGCAGCGCCATCGGCGACAGACGGGCGATCATGGGTGGGTTCGCACGAGCTGTTTATCCGTTGGTTAACGGGGGCCATGCCCCGCTCCAACTCTACCCCATGCCGGGTTGCCGTTCGATGTCGCCGGGGACCTCAGGGACACCGGGACCGGTCGCCGCCCTCCGGCGGCCGACTGTCGGCCCGCCGTGGCGGATGGCCCGCGGCTGACCCATGCTCCCAGGCATCCACGACGGCCAGAGGACCGGCCATGCGTACCCTCCCCCTGATACCGGCGATCCTGGCCGCGGCCGGCCTGGCGGCCTGCGGCGGCGGCGGAAGCAGCGACGGTGGCGACCCGGTGACCGAACCCACACCCACGGACTACACCGTCGAACGGGTCTTTTCCGGCCTGAGCTTCCCCGGCGTCACCGACATCCAGGCGCCGCCGGCCCCCGACGCCCGGCTGTTCGTGGCGGAGAAGGCCGGACGCATCCGCGTGTTCTCGCGCAACGACCCCGCTGCCGGCGCGCTCACCTTCCTAGACCTGAGCGGCCGCGCCGACCTGGTCACCGACGGCGAGGGCGGCCTGCTCGGTCTCGCCTTCGATCCGGCGTTCGCGGGCAACGGGTACTTCTACGTCCACTACACGGCCGACAGTCCCCGGCGCATCGTCGTCGCACGCTTCACCGACACCGGCGTGCGCCCCGTGGACCCGGCGACCGAGGAGGTAGTGCTGGAGATCCCCCATCCGGGCACGGACAACCACTACGCCGGCGCCCTGGCCTTCGGCCCTGTGGACGGCATGCTCTACCTCACCGCGGGTGACGGCGGCGGCTCCTACGACCCGGACGACAATGCCCAGGACCGCACCAACCTGCTCGGCTCGGTGATGCGTATCGACGTATCCGTCACGGGCACCGGCGTGACGCCCAACTACGCTGTGCCCTCGGATAACCCCTACG
>NZ_WNXE01000136.1:0-7396 GCF_010993615.1 Arhodomonas sp. KWT
AGCCGGTGGCCACCGAGGTCTTCGGCGAACGGGCCGACGAGGTCATGGCCGGGCTGCGCGAGGAGCTCGCCACCCGGGCGAAGAAGAAGGCAGGTCTGGATATCGAGTGAGACGTACCCACCGCCGGTAGGACGGTGGATAGGTCCGGGGACAGCGGGTTCCGGGACCGTCTGCGGCCAGGGACGGCCGCAGTCGAGCCTACAGGGAGGTACTTGTGGCGTGTCCCGGAAGTCGCTGTCCCCGGGCCCCAAGCCCGACACGACAAGCACCGTCGGCGGGCAACCGAAAAACAGGAGGAGCAATGGCGAACAACAACGTCTTCATCGCGCTTCAGAACAACGAGGAGGCGCGACCCATCATCGAGGCCATCGAGCAGGACAACGCCGAGGCCCGGGTCGAGTACGCCCCGGCCATGGTCAAGATCGACGCGCCCGGGCGGATCGTGGTCCGCCGCGAAACCGTCGAGGACCTGATCGGGCGCGACTGGGACCCCCAGGAGCTGCACATCAACCTTATTTCGCTGTCCGGCAACATCGATGAGGACGACGACGCGTTCGTCCTCCATCGCGGCGACTGAACACGAGGAGGAGTCGAGTAATGGCAGCCAAGCGACTGAACCTGCGAGAGAAGTACCAGAAATTCACCCGGGATCTCGCGTGGGAGCCGACCTACCAGAAGAAGTCGGACATCTTCCCGCAGACCGAGTTCGAGGGTATTCACATCCACGACTGGGACAAGTGGGAGGACCCCTTCCGCCTGACCGTGGACGCCTACTGGAAGTACCAGGCGGAGAAGGAGCGCAAGCTCTACTCCATCATCGATGCGTTCTCGCAGAACAACGGCCAGCTCAACGTCACCGACGCACGCTACGTCAACGCCCTGAAGCTCTTCCTCACCGGGATCTCGCCGCTGGAGTACGCCGCCCACCGCGGCTTCGCCATGGCCGGCCGGCAGTTCGGCGGTGTCGGCCCGCAGGTGGCCTGCCAGATGCAGTCCATCGACGAGCTGCGCCACTGCCAGACCCAGATCCACACCATCAGCCAGTACAACAAGTACTTCAACGGCTTCCACGACTGGAACCACATGCACCAGCGGGTGTGGTACCTGTCCGTGCCCAAGTCGTTCTTCGATGACGCCATGTCGGCGGGGCCGTTCGAGTTCGTCACCGCGATCTCGTTCTCCTTCGAGTACGTGCTGACCAACCTGCTGTTCATGCCGTTCATGTCCGGTGCGGCCTACAACGGTGACATGGCCACGGTCACCTTCGGCTTCTCCGCCCAGTCGGACGAATCCCGGCACATGACCCTGGGGCTCGAGGTGATCAAGTTCATGCTCGAGCAGGACGAGCGCAACGTGCCCATCGTCCAGAAGTGGATCGACAAGTGGTTCTGGCGCGGCTACCGCCTGCTCTCGTTGGTTTCCATGATGATGGACTACATGCTGCCCAAGCGGGTCATGTCCTGGAAGGAGGCCTGGGAGATGTACTTCGAGGAGAACGGCGGTGCGCTGTTCGAGGACCTCTCCCGCTACGGCATCCGCATGCCCAAGTACTGGGAGGTCTCGGTCAAGGAGAAGGAGCACCTTTCCCATCAGTTGTGGGCGACATTCCACAATTTTGGCCATGCGGCCGCGTTCCATACCTGGATCCCGGAAGAGTCCGAGATGCAGTGGCTCTCGGAGAAGTACCCGGACACCTTCGACAAGTACTACCGGCCGCGCTTCGAGTTTTGGCGGCAACACACGAAGGAGAAGGGGCGCTGGTACAACCCCACGCTGCCCATGCTCTGCCAGACCTGCCAGGTCCCAATGCTCTTCACGGAGCCGGACGACCCCACCCAGATCTGCTACCGCAGCTCCCAGTACAACGGCGAGCAGTACCACTTCTGCTCGGATGGCTGTAAGGACATCTTCGACGACGAGCCGGAGAAGTACGTGCAGGCCTGGCTGCCGGTGCACCAGATCTACCAGGGCAACTGCGGCGGCGCGTCCATCCCCGAGGTCCTGGAGTACTACCACCTGGTCGACGGCCAGGACAACAAGGAATACCTGGAGTCCAACGACCGCGCCAACTGGCTGCGCTGGAAGGGCATGGCCGACACCGAGGCGGACCGCGAGGTCCAGGCCGTGGTCAACGAGTAGGGGAGGGGAGAGCAATGCCCGTGCAAGCGATGTACGACTACCGCGCCACGCCGGCGGACCGGCAGGAGAATTTCCACGGGAACCAGCTCGTGTATATCGGCTGGGACCAGCACCTGATGTTCTGCTCGCCGGTGTGCCTGCCGCTGCCGCCGGACATGCCCTTTCGGGATCTGGTCCGCGACGTCCTCCCGGGGGCGTATGCGACCCATCCGGACTGGGCGCACATCGACTGGGATGCCGTCGAGTGGAACGTCGACGGCGAGCCCTTCGTCCCGGACATGGACGCGGGGCTCGCCGACCAGGGCATCGGCCACAAGTCGGTGATCCGCTTCCGTACGCCGGGCCTCAACGGCATCGGCGGCGTGGCCACCTGAGAGACCCCATCGGGAGGAGGAGCCAATGTCGCACGAGCTGAGCATCGAACCGGTGGGCGAGGCCATCGAGGTGGAGGACGAGCAGAGCCTGCTCGACGCCGCCCTGCGGCAGGGGCTGTACCTGCCCCACGCCTGCTGCCACGGCCTGTGCGGCACCTGCAAGGTGCAGGTGCTCGAGGGCGAGGTCGAGGACGACGACGCCTCGCCCTTCGCGCTCATGGAGTTCGAGCGCGAGGAGGGCTACACCCTCGCGTGCGTGGCCCATGCGCTGTCGGACGTGACCATCGAGGCCGACATCGAGGAGGACCCGGACGCGGTCGTCCAGCCGGTGGAGGACTACGAGGGCACGGTGGTGGACATCGTCGACCTCTCGCCCACGGCGAAGGGCGTGTTCATCGAGCTCGACCGGGACATGGACTTCCAGGCCGGCAAGTACGTCAATCTCCACCTGCCGGACGTCGAGATGCCGCGGGCGTTCTCGCTGGCCAACGCGCCCTCCGAGCGGCGCGTGATCGAGCTCAATGTCCGCCTCGTTCCCGGCGGCGAGGCGACCACCTACATCCACGAGCGGCTGCAGGTGGGCGACCGGCTCCACGTCTCGGGGCCTTACGGGCGCTTCTTCGTGCGCAGGTCGGCGCCCGGCGGGGTGATCTTCTTCGCCGGCGGGACTGGGCTCTCCAGCCCCAAGTCCATGATCCTGGATCTGCTGGAGTCCGGCGACGAACGCGAGATCACGCTGTTCTACGGCCAGCGCCATCGCGCCGAACTCTACTACCACGACTTCTTCGAGGCGCTGGCCGCCGAGCACGCGAACTTCACCTACGTGCCCGCGCTCTCCGAGCCGAACGCGGAGGACGACTGGGACGGGGCCACCGGGTTCGTCACCGACGTCGCCAACGAGCACTTCGGCGGCCGGTTCAGCGACCACAAGGCCTACCTGTGCGGGCCGCCGCCGATGATCGACGCCTGCCTCACCACCCTCATGCGGGGGCGTCTGTTCGAGCGCGACATCTTCATGGAGAAGTTCATCACCGCGGCGGACGCCGCCCAGCAGCAGAGAAAGAGTCCGCTGTTCAAGTCCATCTGAGACGGCGGCCGACAGGGAGGAGGAGAGGCCATGAGCGACGAAGCGCCGTGCCCGGTGTTCGACGTGCGCATCGCCGATACCGGTGAGGTCTACCAGTGCCCGGCCCGGGAGACGCTGCTCAAGGCCATGGCACGCCTCGGCCGCAAGGGCATCCCCTCGGGCTGCCACGGCGGTGGCTGCGGGGTCTGCAAGGTCCGGGTCACCGGCGAAGTGACCACGATGGCCATGAGCCGCAGCCATGTCTCCGAGGCGGAGGAGCGTCAGGGCTACGTCCTGGCCTGCCGCTGCTACCCCCGCGGCCATCTCTCGGTGGAGGTGGTCGGAAAACTGCACAAGGCCGTGACACGGCCGCGCTACGGGTTCGTCTGAACGGAATCGGCGCGCACCGCGCGCCCATCGTAACCACGAGGAGGAGTACACCATGGGTGTCATGCGTATCGGCCACATCAACATCCGCGTGCTGGACATGGACGCGGCCCTGCATCACTACGAGAACGTCCTCGGCCTGCTGCGCGCCGATCAGGACGGTGACGGCAATGTCTACCTGCGCGGCTGGGACGAGTGGGACAAGTACTCCGTCATCCTCAGCCCCTCGGACCGGGCGGGCATGAACCACATTGCCTACAAGGTGGAGTCGGATGACGACCTCGACGTGCTGCGCCGGCGCATCGAGGCCTACGGCATCGAGGTCGAGGAGCGCCCGGCCGGTGCGCTGCCGGACTGCGGCCGCAGCCTGCGGTTCTACCTGCCGAGCGGTCACCTCATGTATCTCTACGCGGAGAAGACCTACGTCGGCAAGGCGGTGAGCACCACCAATCCGGATCCGTGGCCGGACGGCCTCAAGGGCGCGGGCGTGCACTGGCTCGACCACGCGCTGCTGATGTGCGAGCTCGATCCGGAGAGCGGCGTGAACAAGGTCGAGGAGTCCACCGCCTTCATGCAGGACGTGCTGGACTTCAAGCTCACCGAGCAGGTGCTGGTCGGCCCCGACGGCGACATCAAGGCGGCGACCTGGCTCACCCGTACCAGCACCCCCCACGACATCGCCTTCGTCGGCGGGCCGGTGAAGGGGCTGCACCACTGCGCCTTCTTCCTCGACGAGTGGTCGGACGTGCTCAAGGCCGCGGACGTCATGGCCAAGAACAAGGTCAAGATCGACGTCACGCCCCAGCGCCACGGCATCACCCGCGGGGCGACGATCTACTTCTTCGACCCCTCCGGCAACCGCAACGAGACCTTCGCCGGCCTCGGCTACCTCGCCCAGCCGGACATGCCGGTGATCACCTGGACCGAGGACGAGCTCGGGCGTGGCATCTTCTACCACACCGGCGAGCTCAACGAAGCCTTCACCACGGTCTACACCGAGGGCGCGTGAGCCCATTCCCGCACGGCGCCCCCGCGGCGGGGCGCCGCGGACACGGAGGAGTCCCATGGCCGCAGCCGTGACCGAGATCACCCCGGGCAGCGAGGGGCCCGTGACGGTCAGCGTCGCCCGCCGGGTGCGCCCGGGGTGCGAGGCGGAATACGAGCGCTGGGTGAGCGGTATCGTCCACGCCGCCGGGGCGTTCTCCGGGCACCTGGGGGCGTACGTGCTGCGCCCCTCGGCGCAGACGGACAACGAGTACGTGCTCATCTACCGCTTCGACACCTACGCCCACTGCCGGGCCTGGGAGCAGTCCGCGGAACGGCGGCAGTGGATAGAGGCCCTGGACGACATCGTCGAGGGCGAGGCGGCGATCAAGCGGGTCACGGGCCTGGAGTTCTGGTTCGACCTGCCGGAGGTGCCGGCGGCGGCTCAGCCCTCGCCCCACAAGATGGCGCTCACGCTCACCGTCGTCGTCTACCTGATGCTCAGCATCGTCAAATGGGCGCTCTCACCGGTGACCGCCGGGCTGCCGGGGCCCGTGGCGCTGTTCATCGTGGTGGCCGTGCAGGTGGTGCTGCTCACCTACGTGGTGATGCCGCGGGTCACCCGGTTGCTGAAGGGCTGGCTCTACGGCTGAACCGTGCGTTCATGCCCGACCGCCGCCCGGGGCCTCGCCCTTTTTCAGCCGGTACTCCACCTGGCCCCGGCGCAGACCGAGCAGCCGGGCGGCCGCGGAGACATTGCCGCCGGTGCGCTCGAGCGCGCGCTCGATCATCAGCCGCTCCAGGCGCTCGAAGGAGGGCAGGCGCTCGATCAGCTCGTCGGCGAGGTGCTGCTCGCGCCCGGTGACATCCGCCCGCTCCGGGTCGTGGCTCGGCACCAGCGAGCCGCCGGGGTCGAGGTCGAAGGCGGTGGTTGTGAGTTGTTCGCCGCCCGCGAACAGGTGCTGGACGTCGATGCCCCCGTCCGGGTCGGCCAGGATCACGCCGCGCTCGATCATGTTCTCGAGCTCGCGCACGTTGCCCGGCCAGTCGTAGTCGTTGAGCGCGGCGTAGGCGCGCGGGGTAAGTCCACGCACGGCCTTGTTGCAGCGCTTGACGCTCTTTTTGAGGAACAGGGCGGTGAGCAGCGGGATATCCTCGCGGCGCTCGCGCAGCGGCGGTATCTCGATGGGGAAGACATTCAGCCGGTAGAAGAGGTCGGTGCGGAAGCGCCCGGCGTCCACCTCCTCGCGCAGATCGCGGTTCGCGGCGGCGACCACGCGCACGTCCACCCGGCGGACCTCGGTGCCGCCGACGCGCTCGACCTCGCGCTCCTGGAGCGCGCGCAGCAGCTTGCCCTGGGCCGGCAGCGGAAGGCTGGTGATCTCGTCGAGGAACAGCGTGCCGCCGTGGGCGCGCTCGAAACGCCCGGCCCGGGACCGGTCCGCCCCGGTGTAGGCGCCGCGCTCGACGCCGAACAGCTCCGCCTCCACCAGATCCGGCGGGATCGCCGCGCAGTTGACCGACAGCAGCGGCCCCTGTGAGCGCGGACTGATCGAGTGCAGCGCGCGGGTGAAACATTCCTTGCCCACCCCGCTTTCCCCGCGGAAGAGCACCGTCGAGTCCGTGGGCGCGACGCGGCGTACGAGATGGGCGACGCTGTTGAAGCCCGCGGAGGCGCCCACGAAGCCCTCGAAGTGCTGGACGTTGCCCGCCGGGCCGCCGATGTCGTCGCCGTAGCCGAGGTCCCGCGCGCCCACGAAGCTGTCGATGCGCAGGAATCCCGCGTCCTGCCGGTCCAGGCGCTCCCACTCCGACAGCGGCCGGCCGATCACCCGGCAACGCGCGTGGCCCATGGCCACGCACTCGCTCTCGCGCCAGTGGATGGGCATGCCCGTGACCGCGGTGCAGTAGCCGTCCGCGTAGCCCACCATTACCCAGCACGCCGGCTCTCCGGTAACGCCGAAATGCTGCAGGTGTGCCTGGGCCTCCCAGGATGCGCCCCAGACGTAATCCCCCCGGAACTCGCCGCGTTCGAGATCCACCTGCATCGCCTCGATGGGCTGGTTGCGCACGAAGCCCTCCATCTCGCGCAGGCGCGGCCCCAGGGGCAGGGCTTCGGCGGGGTTGGCGGTGGCGATCCGGCGGATGCGCTGGCCGTCCTCGAAGCCCTGTTGGTAGCCCAGTCGCATGAGTATCTCGCGGGCCCGGGCATTGCCCAGCTCGGCGACCAGTTCGCGGCGCAGCTCCGCGAATGAGGAGGCATGCATGAGCAGCATGCGCTGGTCGAAGAGCTGGATGTGCCCCGCGTCCGGGGAAAAGTGAAGGTGCTCGGCAAGCACGCCGGCGCTGGCGGTGCTGCCGGACGGGGCATCCGGACTGGCGGTCATGGGACTCCTCCTGCAGCGCCTCCATGCGCGCCTGCCGGGTTGCGGGATATCCGGAAACC
>NZ_WNXE01000137.1:0-7313 GCF_010993615.1 Arhodomonas sp. KWT
TGGGTCTGGTAGCACACGGACTCCAGCGCCGCGCGGGCGAGCTCCGCGACGCCGGTGTCCCGGGACAGGCCGAAGATCGCGCCGCGGGCGTCCGGGTCCCAGTGCGGGGCGCCCAGGCCCGTGAACGCGGGCACCATGTAGACCCCGGCGTTGTCCGGCAGCTCGCGGGCAAGGCGTTCCGACTCCGCTGCGGTGGTGATCACGCCGAGGCCGTCGCGCAGCCACTGCAGCGCCGCACCGGCGACGAATATCGAGCCCTCCAGCGCGTAGGTCGGCCGGCCGTCGATGCGGTAGGCGAGGGTGGTGAGCAGATGATGGCTGGAGGCGACCGGCGTGTCGCCTGTGTTGAGCAGCGCGAAGCAGCCGGTGCCGTAGGTGCTCTTCACCATGCCCGGTGAGAAGCAGCACTGGCCGACTACGGCGGCGTGCTGGTCGCCGGCGATACCGCGTACCGGGATGCTCCGGCCGAAGATGTTCGGCAGGGTCTCGCCGAAGTCCGCCGCGCTGTCGTGCACCGCGGGCAGCAGGGCCCGGGGTACGTCGAAGAGTGCGAGGAGGTCGTCGTCCCAGTGCTGCTCGCGGATATTGAACAGCATCGTGCGCGATGCGTTGGTGGCGTCGGTGGCGTGGACCCGCCCGCCGGTGAGCCGCCACAGCAGCCAGCTGTCCACGGTGCCGAAGGCGAGCCGGCCGTCCCGGGCACGCTCCCGCGTGCCGGGGACGTTGTCCAGGATCCAGGCGATCTTGGTCGCCGAGAAGTAGGGGTCGAGCAGCAGCCCGGTGCGCTCGGTGACCGTTGCCGCGGCGCCCTGTCCGCGTAGCTCCGCGCACCAGTCGGCGGTCCGGCGGTCCTGCCAGACGATCGCCGGGGCGACGGCGTGGCCGGTGTCCCGGTCCCAGATCACGGTGGTCTCGCGCTGGTTGGTGATTCCCAGGGTGACCACTGTCGCGCCGCGCTCGGCCGCGTCGTCCATCGCCTGGCGGCAGACGGAAACGGTGGACTGCCAGAGGTCCTCCGGGTCGTGCTCCACCCAGCCGCTGTGCGGGTAATGCTGCGGGAACTCCTGCTGCGCGCTCGACACGATCCGGCCTTCGAGATCGAAAACGATCGCCCGCGAGCTCGTCGTGCCCTGATCGATGGCCAGAATGGCCTGCTGCTGCGCCATGACTCTCCTCCGGTGCCGCGTTCTCCCGTGTCCAGGCCGTCGCCGTTATGTGCAGCGTGGCGCGGGAGGCGCTATAAATGCGCCAGTGGTGGTTCGCAAAAACCACTGGCATGTTCGTTTGCGAACAGGGAAAGTAAACTGTAATCACGCCGGACCGTCAACGGGAGGAAGTATGACCGAAGGCGCCGAGCAGCCGGCACTCAACCAGCGTCAGCAGGCGATCCTGGGGTTCGTCCGGCAGCAGGGGTTCGTCTCCGTCGAGGCCCTCGCCGAGCATTTCGGGGTGACTGCGCAGACGGTTCGCCGGGACGTCAACGCGCTGTGCCGGCTCGGGCGGCTGCGGCGTTTTCATGGCGGTGCGGGACTGCCCTCGACGGTGGAGAACGACGCCTACGCCCACCGTCAGGTGCGCTGCCTCGAGGAGAAGCAGCGCATCGCCCGGGAGGTGGCGGCGAGGATACCGGACCAGGCCTCGCTGTTCCTCACCCTCGGCACGACCACCGAGGAGGTCGCCAAGGCGCTGCTCGGACATGCCGGGCTGCGGGTGATCACCAACAACCTCAACGTGGCCCATATCCTCAGCGACAACGCTACCTTCGAGGTCATCATCGCCGGCGGCGTGGTGCGTCACCGCGATCGCGGCGTGACCGGCGAGGCGACCATCGACTTCATGAAGCAGTTCAAGGTCGACTTCGCCGTCATGGGCATCTCCGGTATCGATGACGACGGCACGCTGCTCGATTTCGATTACCGGGAGGTCCGGGTGCTGCAGGCGATCATGGCGCACTCGCGCACTATATTCCTGGTCGCCGACCACACCAAGTTCCACCGCAACGCGATGGTGCGCCTCGGTCATCTCTCGGAGGTGGATGTGCTGTTCACCGACAGCGAGCCGCCGTCGGCGATGCAGCGCTGCCTTGCCGAAGGCGGTGGCTCGGTGGTGGTGGCCGCCGCCGACGGCACTGCGCCGGCGGTGCGACGCGTTCGTGACGAATCCCCCGAAGAATGTTCAAACGAAAATTAATGTAGTGATTTGAAAATATACAGACGCGTGCTAGGTTAGATACCGAACATGACAACACCCCGCGGCGGGACTGCCACCGGCGGCGTGGGCGGTGCGGAACGGAGCACGCATGGCGAGGAGAGAGACATTCGATCTGCTGGTCGTGGGCGGGGGCATCAACGGTGCCGGTATCGCCCGCGACGCCGCCGGCAGAGGGCTGTCCGTGGCGCTCTGCGAGCAGGGTGATCTCGCGAACTTCACCTCCTCGGCGAGTACCAAGCTCGTCCACGGCGGGTTGCGCTACCTCGAGTACTACGAGTTCCGGCTCGTGCGCAAGGCGCTGCAGGAGCGGGAGGTGCTGCTCGGTATCGCACCGCACATCATCTGGCCAATGCGCTTCGTCATGCCCCATGTGCGCGAACTCCGCCCGGCGTGGATGATCCGGCTCGGCCTGTTCCTCTATGACCATCTCGGCGGTCGCCGCCGGCTGCCGTCCTCCTCGGGCATCGACCTGACCCGCCACGTCGCGGGGGAGCCCCTGGCTCCCGGTTTCCGGCGCGGCTTCGTGTATTCCGACTGCTGGGTCCAGGACGCGCGGCTGGTCGTGCTCAACGCCAGGGACGCCGCCGAGCGCGGTGCGCGGGTGATGACACGCACGCGCTGCATCGCCGCCCGGCGGGACAGCGACGCCTGGGAGGCGACCCTGCAGTGCACCCGCACCGGCCGGGAGTGGTCGGTGCGCGCCCGCGGTATCGTCAACGCCGCGGGCCCGTGGGTGGGCCGTTTCCTCGGCGAGGCCGCCGGCATCGAGCAGAGCCGCGACGTCCATCTGGTCAAGGGCAGCCACATCGTGGTGCCGCGGCTGTTCCACCACGAATATGCCTACATCTTCCAGAACACCGACGGGCGCATCGTCTTCGCCATCCCCTACGAGCAGGACTTCACCCTCATCGGCACGACGGACGTCGTCCACGAGGGCAATCCCGCGGAGGCGGAGGCGTCCCGCGAGGAGATCGAATACCTCTGCGAGGCGGTGAACCGCTACTTCGAGCACCAGCTGCGCCCGGAGGACGTGGTGTGGACGTACTCCGGGGTGCGCCCGCTCTACGACGAGGACGACAACGACAACGCCTCGGCGGTCAGCCGGGACTACCTGCTGGAACTCGATACCCGGGCGGCGCCGCTGCTCAACGTATTCGGCGGCAAGCTCACCACCTACCGCACGCTCGCGCGGGAGGCCATGGACAAGCTCGTCCCCGAGCTCGGCGGCTCCGGGCGTGACTGGACCGGCGAGGCCTCACTGCCGGGCGGGGACATGCCGGACGCGGATTTCGGGGCGTTCCTCGAGGCCGTCCTGAGCCGTTATCCGTGGCTGCCGGAGCGCCTCGCCTGGCGGCTGGCGCGCAACTACGGCACCCGCATCGAGCGGATACTCGGCACGGCGGATGGTCTGGACGGGTTGGGCGAGCATTTCGGCGACGACCTCTACGAGGCGGAGCTGTCCTACCTGCGCGACGAGGAGTGGGCGCAGACCGCGGACGACGCCCTGTGGCGGCGCAGCAAGCTCGGGCTGCGGCTGGATGTCGCGGCGCGCGCGCGCGTGCAGCAGTGGTTCGAGGCGTTCACACTCCCGGCAGGCGGTGACGCCGTCGACGCCGTGCCCGAGCAGGACGGCTAGCAGACAGGGGCGCCGCGCATCGCGTCTGAGGAACACGATGCGTGCGCCCGGGGAATTGCGAGGAGGAGATCCGCAGTGACGCTATCACTGGAGCATGTCAGAAAGGTCGTGGGCGGCGACACCCACCTCTACGACCTTTCACTGTCCGTCGAACCCGGCAGCTTCAACGTGCTGCTCGGCCTCACCGGGGCGGGGAAGACCTCGGTGATGCGCCTCATGGCCGGGCTGGACAGGCCGAGCAGCGGCCGGATCGTGATGAACGGGCGCGACGTCACGCGCGTGCCGGTGCGCAAGCGCAACGTGGCGATGGTCTACCAGGAGTTCATCAACTACCCGGCGTTCACCTGTTTCGACAACATTGCCTCGCCGCTCAAGCTCGCCAGGCTCGGCCGCCAGGAGATCCGCGAGCGTGTGCACCGCGAGGCGGAGCGGCTGCACATCGAGCACCTGCTCGAGCGCATGCCGGGCGAGCTTTCCGGCGGCCAGCAGCAGCGCCTCGCGATGGCCCGCGCGCTGGTGCGTGACGCGGACCTGCTGCTCATGGACGAGCCGCTGGTGAACCTCGACTACAAGCTCCGCGAGGAGCTCCGCGAGGAGATGCGCGAGATCTTCCGCGAGCGCGACGCCATCGTCGTCTACGCCACCACCGATCCCATGGAGGCGTTGACCCTCGGCGGCAATACCGCCGTGCTCCACGAAGGCGAGCTGATCCAGTACGGCGCGACCCCCTACGTCTATCACCACCCGGCCTCGGTCGCGGTGACCCAGGTGTTCAGCGATCCGCCGATGAACCTGTTCGAGGCGCGCGTGGATGACGGGCTTGTCCGCGTCGGCGATAACGAGCCGGTCGAGCGGCCGGCACACTTCGCGCAGCTCGCGCCCGGGCGTTACCGCGTCGGCGTTCGGCCGTCCCACGTCACCGTGGCGCCCCGTACCGACGCGGACCTGGTGGTGCGCGGCGACGTGGACATCGCCGAGATCACCGGTTCGGAGACCTTTATCCACATGCGCCGGGGCGAGGCCGAGTGGGTAGTGCAGGCCTCGGGGGCGCACCCGTTCGAGCTGGGTCAGACGCTGTCGGTGCACGTCGACCCGCGGCACCTTTTCGCATTCGACGACGACGGCCGGTTGATGGCGTCGCCGACCCGACGCCGCGTGGACGCCTGAGGAGAGAGCCGAGATGGCCCGAATCGATCTGGAGAAGCTGGCCCATTCCTACATGGCGCGTCCCGCGGGGCCGGCGGATTACGCGCTGCGGCGCATGGACCACGTCTGGGAGGACGGCGGCGCGTACGCACTGCTCGGCCCCTCGGGCTGCGGCAAGACGACGCTGCTCAACATCATTTCCGGGCTGGTGCGCCCGAGCGAGGGGCGGGTGCTCTTCGACGGCGAGGACGTCACGGACCTGCCGCCGGAGCACCGCAACATCGCGCAGGTGTTCCAGTTCCCGGTCATCTACGACACGATGACCGTGCGCGAGAACCTCGCCTTCCCTCTGCGTAACCGCGGCGTTCCCGCCGCCCGCATCCGCGAGCGCACCACTGAGATCGCGGAGATGCTCGATCTCTCCGATTCCCTCGACGCCAAGGCCGCTGGCCTGGGCGCGGATGCCAAGCAGAAGCTCTCCATGGGGCGCGGGTTGGTGCGCGAGGACGTGGCGGCGGTGCTGTTCGACGAGCCGCTCACGGTCATCGACCCGCACCTCAAGTGGCAGTTGCGGCGCAAGCTCAAGGAGATCCACGAGCAGCTCCGGCTCACGCTGGTCTACGTCACCCACGACCAGACCGAGGCGTTGACCTTCGCCGACAAGGTCGTGGTGCTCTACGAGGGCCGCGTGGTCCAGCTCGGCACGCCGCAGGAGCTCTTCGAGCGTCCCGAGCACACCTTCGTGGGGTACTTCATCGGCAGCCCGGGGATGAATTTCCTCGACTGCCGCCTGGAGGGCGGCCGCGCGCTGGTTGACGGCCACGCCATCGAGCTCCCCGCGGACGTGGTCGAGTGCGCCGGCGCGCAGACCGGCGCTCTGAGGATCGGCATCCGTCCGGAGTTCCTGCGTTTCGCCGGCGAGGGCGAGCGCGGCGTGCCGGCGCGGGTGCTGGAGGTGGAGGACCTCGGTAACTACCAGATCGCGACGGTGGAGATGGGCGAGGGCCGGCGGCTCAGCCTCAAGCTCGACGAGGACACCGCCGCCCCGTCCGAGGGGGCCGAGCTCGTGTTCCCGCCGGAGTGGACCAAGCTTTACGCCGACGAGCAGCTGGTGGGCTGACGCGGTAGCGGGAGGAGAAACAACCATGCACAGACCCGTCAATCAACGCGCCTGGCTGATGGTGCTTCCGGTGGTGTTGGTGGTGTCGTTCAGCGCGATCATCCCGCTGATGACGGTCGTCAACTATTCGTTCCAGGACTTCTTCCGCGGCCAGGCCATCTGGGTCGGTACGGAATGGTACGTGGACATCCTCACGGACCCGGAGCTGCAGGCCGCCTTCGGCCGCCAGCTGCTGTTCTCCGGGCTGGTCCTGCTCATCGAGATACCGCTGGGTGTCGGCATTGCGCTGTGCATGCCCAAGCGCGGCGTCGCCTCCTCGGCGGCGCTGGTGGCGCTGGCGCTGCCGCTACTGGTGCCCTGGCGCGTGGTCGGCACCATCTGGCAGGTGTTCGGCCGCGGCGGGATCGGGCTGCTCGGCGTGGCGCTCAACGCCCTCGGCATCGATTACAACTACACCGGCGATCCGCTGGACGCCTGGCTGACGGTCATGGCCATGGAGGTCTGGCACTGGACCTCGCTGGCGGTGCTGCTCGCCTACGCCGGGCTGCAGTCCATCCCGGACGCCTTCTACCAGGCCGCGCGCATCGATGGCGCCTCGCGCTGGGCGATCTTCCGCTACATCGAGCTGCCCAAGCTCAAGGGCGTGCTGATGATCGCGGTCCTGCTGCGCTTCATGGACAGCTTCAAGATTTACGCCGAGCCGTTCACGCTCACCGGCGGCGGGCCGGGTTCGTCGACGACCTTCCTGAGCCAGCAGCTCAACACCATTGCCATCATGCAGAGCGACCTCGGCCCGGGCGGCGCGTACTCGATCATCTACTTCCTGATCATCCTGCTGTTCAGCTACGTCTTCTACCAGGCGATCACCAACATCGGTAAGGACAACAAGTGAGGCGGTGCCATGAGTGAGCGTCGATCAACCGCAACACCGCCCGCTGCCGGACGCCGGCGTCTGAAATCCTCGGGCGCCTCCCGCGTGCGCTACATCTGGCTCGGGCTGTACCTGCTCTTCCTGATGCTGCCGCTGTACTGGCTGGTGAAGATGTCCTTCCAGCCGACGCCGGAGATCCTCAGCTCGTTCCGGCTGTGGCCGGCGGACTTCACACTGGAGCACTACGCCACGATCTTTACGGACCCGACGTGGTACTGGCCGTTCCTGAACTCGATCATCTACGTGGCGATGAACACGGTCATCTCGCT
>NZ_WNXE01000138.1:0-2554 GCF_010993615.1 Arhodomonas sp. KWT
CCGGGCAACGACCCCATCCGCAGCCCCGACGTCCTGCCCACCGGGCGCAATTTCCACGGCCTGAACGGCAACCTCCTGCCCACCCGGGTCGGCTGGTCGCTGGGCTCGGAGATGGCCGCCGAGGCCCTCGGCAAGGGCGGCGACGGCAGCGAGGCGGTGGTCCTGTGGGCCTCGGACACGGTCCGTGACGAAGGCGCGATGGTCGCCTTCGGCCTGGACATGCTCGGGGTCAGGCCGGTGTGGAACGCCCGCGGCATCGTCGAGGGGCTCGAGCGCGTCCCGCTGGCCGACGGCCGCGAGCGCCGCGACGTGGTGTTCACCACCTCCGGGCTGTTCCGCGACCTCTACGGCGAGCTGCTGGTCTGGTTGGACCGGGGCACCCGCCTCGCCCTGCAGGGCTCGGCGCAGACCATCCGCGAACGCCATCCGGCCCTGACCGTGGCGCTGGACACGGCCCTGGGGCCGGTGGACGAGCTGGGCCGGCCCGGCGACGAGCCGCTGGCACGCAACCGCGTCGCCGCCCACTGGGTCGAAGACACCCGCGCGGCGCTGTCGCAGGGGCTCACCGCGACGGAAGCCGGCGAGCGCTCGGTGCGCCGCGTCTACGGCGACGCCCCGGGCAGCTACGGCGCCGGCATCAACCGTCTGGTGGAGCGCTCGGGGAGCTGGCAGGACCGCAGCGGCCTGGCCGACACCTACCTGCGCCGCCTGGGCCACGCCTACGGCGCGGGCATCCAGGGGGAGGCCACCCGGCAGGGCTTCCGCCGGGCCCTGAGCCGGGTCGAGCGCAGCTATCTCGGCCGCGCGAGCAACCTCTACGGCCTGCTCGACAACAACGACGCCTTCGACTACCTCGGCGGGCTCAGCCTCGCCGTGGAGACCCTCACCGGCGAGGCGCCGGCGAACAGCGTCGTCCACCTCGCCGACCCCGGCGACGCCAGCGTCGAGCCGCTGGAGACCGCACTGCTCAAGGAGCTGCGCGGGCGCTACCTCAATCCAGCCTGGATCCGCGGGCTGATGGAGCACGGCTACGCCGGCGCCCGCACCATGGGCAGCGAGTTCATGGAATACCTCTGGGGCTGGCAGGTGACCAACCCGCAGATCGTGCGCTCCTGGGCCTGGGAGGCGGTCAAGCGGGTCTACATCGACGACGCCAACGACCTCGGCCTCGACGAATTCCTCCGCCAGGGCAACAACGTGCACGTGCGCACCAACATGCTCGCGATCATGCTGGTCGCCATCCAGAAGGGCTTCTGGGACGCCGACGACGCCACCGTCGAGCAGCTCGCCACCGAGTTCGCCCGCTCGGTGATCGCCAACGGCCTGCCCGGCAGCGGCCACACCGCCCCGGAGCACCCGATGCTGGAGTGGGTGACGCCGCGCCTGCCCGAATCGCTGCGCGGTCCGTTCAGCGCACGCATCGCCGCCGCCCGGGGCGAGCCGCAGCCGTCGGGGCCGACCGTGACCACCGTCGCCGAGATCACCCCGGCCGGTGACGATGCCGCTTCCGACGCGCCGAAGGAGAACGCCGCGACACCGTCCACCCCGGCGACGACCGCGGGCGAATCCCCGGCGAGGTCCGGCGAACGTCCCGCGGACGACGCCGAACGCGGCGAGTCCGGCAAGTCCGCCGGGGAGCGCGACGCCCGCGAGCGGGACGACGACGCCCCGACACCGCCGTGGTCGCCGTACTGGCTGCTCGCCGGCCTCGGCGTGCTGCTGGCGGGCGGGGTGATCCGCGGCGGACTGGGCCGCGCCCGCTGAGGGCGCCCCACACCAAGGAGGAACGATGTTCGACAGTGTTTTCATCGACCTGCTGCACCGGGTCACCGGCTGGCTCCTGCAGCCCGTGCTCGCGCTGCTGGCGGTGACCGTCGCGCTCACCGTCTGGGAACTGGGGGTGGCCGCCGGCGAGCGCGCGTTCGCCCTGCGCCGGCTCGCCCGGGGGTCGGCGGACGCCGCGGAACGGCTGGCGCGGCGGCGCATCGACCGCGCCGACCTGCTCGCCCGCGGCGCCCCCATGCTCGGACTCATGGGCACGCTCATCCCCCTCGGCCCGGGGCTCAGCGCACTCGGCAACGGCGAGCTGGACGTGCTCGCCACCGCGGTCACCGTGGCCTTCGATACCACGGTGGTCGGGCTGCTCGCCGGCCTGGCCGGCTTCGTCGTCGCGCGGCTGCGCCGGCGCTGGTACGAGGAGCTCCTCGATCGCATGGAGGCGGGACATGAGCCGGCGTAGGCGCCTGACCGGCCGTTTCGACGACCAGGAGCGCGATCCCATGGGACCGCTCGCCAACCTCGTCGACATCATGCTGGTCTTCGTCTGCGGCCTGCTCGTGGCACTGGCCGCCCGCA
This sequence comes from Arhodomonas sp. KWT, assembly GCF_010993615.1. Lineage (NCBI taxonomy): Bacteria > Pseudomonadati > Pseudomonadota > Gammaproteobacteria > Chromatiales > Ectothiorhodospiraceae > Arhodomonas > Arhodomonas sp. KWT. The sequence goes on from NZ_WNXE01000138.1 coordinate 2,356, forward strand.
GCGAGGACGTCCACGACGCCCTCCGGGGCGGCCGCGAGGTCGACCGCGGCCACGAGCTCGCCGAGCCGCCGGCCGGCGTCGAGGGCGGCGGCAGCGGACTCCAGCCGGTGGGCGAGGTCTACCGGGACCCGGAGACGGGCAAACTCATCATGGTGGGGGAATCCCAATGAGCGAAGACAGCACCACGACCACCGACACC
>NZ_WNXE01000138.1:2653-5089 GCF_010993615.1 Arhodomonas sp. KWT
CGGCGCGCGGAGGCCGAACGCACCAAGCGCCTGGTCGACGCCCGCATCGCCCGGGCCAGCGAGGACCGCGGCGTGATCGTCGTGCACACCGGCAAGGGCAAGGGTAAGAGCAGCGCCGGCTTCGGCATGGTCGCCCGCGCCCTGGGCCACGGCATGCGCGTCGGCGTCGTGCAGTTCATCAAGGGCGCCTACGCCACCGGCGAGGAGGCGTTCTTCCGCGGGATCCACGGCGTGGACTACCACGTCATGGGCGAGGGCTTCACCTGGGAGACCCAGGACCCGGAGCGGGACACCGCCGCCGCCACCGCGGCCTGGGAGCGTGCCGCCGCGATGCTCGCCGACCCGGCCTACGGCCTGGTGCTGCTCGACGAGCTCAACATCGCCCTGGACAAGGACTACGTCCCGCTGCCGGCGGTACTCGAGGCCCTGAGCGCACGCCCGGAGATGCAGCACGTGGTGATCACCGGCCGCAACGCCCCGGACACCCTGGTGGAGGCCGCCGACACGGTGAGCTGGCACAAGGCCGTCAAGCACGCCTTCAAGGCCGGCGTCCGCGCCCAGAAAGGGGTCGAGCTGTAGTGACCGCGGCACTGGCCTGTGCCCTGGCGGTGGCGCTGGACCGGCTCCTGCCGGAGCCCCGGCGTCATCCGCTCAATGCCTTCGCCGCCGCAGCGGCGGCGCTGGAGGGGCGGCTCAACGACGGCCACCGGCCCCGTGTGCGCGGCGCGTTCGCGGTGGCGGCCCTGCTCGTGCCGGCGGCGGTGATCGCCGCGCTGCCGGGCGCACTGCCCATCGCCGGCCCGGTGGCGTCGGTGGCACTGCTGTGGCTGGCCCTGGGGGGCGGCAGCCTCGCCGCCCACGGCAGCGCGGTGGCCGCACCGTTGGCCGCGGGCGACCTGTCGGCGGCCCGGGCGGCGACCGCACGGATGGTCGGGCGGGACACCGACGTGCTCGATGCGGACGGCTGCGCGGTCGCGGCGGCGGAATCGGTGCTGGAGAACGGTCACGACGCCGTCTTCGGCACGCTGTTCTGGTTCGTCGTCGCCGGGCCCGCCGGGGCCGTCGTCTACCGCCTCGCCAACACCCTGGACGCCCTGTGGGGACACCGCAACGCACGCTTCGCCCGCTTCGGCACCGCCGCAGCACGGCTCGACGACATGCTCGGCTTCGTTCCCGCGCGACTGACGGCAGCGACCTACGCCCTCCTCGGCGATCGCCGCGGCGGCTGGCGGCACGGCCTCGCCGGGGCCCGGGGGTGGCCGAGCGGCAATGCCGGTGCGGTCATGGGCGCCGGCGCCGGGGCCCTGGGCATGCAGCTCGGCGGCGCCGCCAGCTACCACGGCGTCCACCACGAACGGCCCACGCTGGGCGCCGGCCCCGCACCGGACGCCGGCGACCTGCACCGCGCCGTCGCCCTCGTGGACCGCGGCACCGCCGCCTGGCTGATGGTAATCACCCTGGGGGCCGGCCTTGGCTGAGCACGACGTCGAGCACGGCGGCCGGCTGCACGCCGCGGCGGAACGCTACGGCATCGCGCCCGCGCAGTGGCTGGACCTCTCCACCGGTATCGCCCCATGGTCCTGGCCATCGCCGCCACTGCCGGCGACAGTCTGGCAGCGGCTGCCGGAGCCGGACGACGGCCTGGAGGCCGCGGCGACGCAGGCCTACGGCGGCGGTGAATGGCTCGCCGTACCGGGCTCCCAGGCCGCGATCCAGTGCCTGCCGCGGGTGCTCGGCGCCACCCGCGTGGCCTGCACCGCGGGCAGCTACGCTGGCCACGCGGCGGCCTGGCAACACGCCGGCGTCACGCCGGCGGCGGTCACGGACGCGGCGCTGCGGCACGCCGCGGACACCGCGGATGCCCTGGTCGTCGTCAATCCCGACAACCCCACCGGACGGCACCTGGACGCGGATCGGCTGTCCTCGCTGCATGCCCGGCTCGCCCGCCGCGGCGGCTGGCTCGTGGTGGACGAGGCCTTCGCCGACGCCGACGGCGGCGACACCGTGGCCGCCCTCGCCGGCCGGCCAGGCCTGGTGGTACTGCGCTCGCTCGGCAAGTTCTACGGCCTCGCCGGCCTGCGCCTGGGCTTCGTCGGCACGCCGACACCCGTTCGCGAGGCCATCGCCGGCCAGCTCGGCCCCTGGGCGGTCAGCCACCCGGCCCGCTGGCTCGGTACCCGCGCGCTCGCGGACCGGCGATGGCGCAGCCGGCAACGCCGCCGGCTGGCCGCCGCCACCCGCCGGCTCGAGCGCATCCTCCGGCACCACGGGCTGCCCCCGGCGGGGGGCACACCCCTGTTCCGCTACGTCCCGCACACCGCGCCCCGTGGACTCGCCGCGGCGCTCGCCAGGCGCGCCATACTGGTGCGGGCCTTCGACGATCCGCCGGCCCTGCGCTTCGGCCTGCCCGGCACGGCCGGCGCCTGGCGCCGACTA
>NZ_WNXE01000138.1:5187-7266 GCF_010993615.1 Arhodomonas sp. KWT
ACAGTGGCCGTCGATCACCGCAGTGGCCCGGGACAACCTCTTCAACGTCGACCCGGACGTGATCCACCGCGCCAGCCCGCGCATTCTGACCGGCGCTGCCCGGGTCTGCCAGGCCCTGGAGACGGCCCGGGGGCGGCGGCCATGAGCGCGGTCACGCTGATGGTGCAGGGCTGCACCTCCGACGCGGGCAAGAGCGCCGTGACCACCGGTCTGTGCCGTGCGTTCCTCCGCCGCGGGGTCAACGTGGCACCGTTCAAGCCCCAGAACATGGCGCTCAACAGCGCGGTCACCGTCGACGGCGGCGAGATCGGCCGTTCCCAGGCCGTGCAGGCCCGGGCCTGCCGCATCGAGCCCCACTCCGATATGAACCCGGTGCTGCTCAAGCCCAGCGCCGACCGCCGCGCCCAGGTGATCCTCGCCGGGCGGGCCCACGGTCACATGGACGCCCTCGACTACCACGACTACAGGCGCACCGCGCGGCGGACCGTCCTCGCCGCCCACGCCCGCCTCGCCGCCCGTCACCGGCTGATCGTCGCCGAGGGCGCCGGCAGCCCCGCCGAGATCAACCTCCGCGAGGGCGACATCGCCAACATGGGCTTCGCCGAGGCGGTGGACTGCCCGGTGGTGCTGGTCGCCGACATCGACCGCGGCGGCGTGTTCGCCACCCTGGTGGGCACCCTGGCGCTGCTCTCGGCGAGCGAGCGCGCCCGTGTCGTCGGCGTGGTGATCAACCGCTTCCGCGGCGACCGGGCCCTGCTCGATCCAGGGCTAACGTGGTTCAGCGAGTACACCGGCGTGCCGGTGCTCGGGGTGCTGCCCTACCTCCTCGGCCTCCACCTGGAGGCCGAGGACGCCCTGCCCCGGGAGCGCGCCGCCGGCGACGCCGCGCTGCGCGTGGTCGTTCCGGCGCTGCCGCGGATCAGCAACCACACGGACCTCGATCCGCTGCGCCTGCACCCGGACGTCTCCGTGCACCTCGTCGGTCCCGGCGAGACCCCGCCACCGGCGGATCTGGTGATCCTGCCCGGCAGCAAGTCCGTGCGCGCCGACCTCGACTGGCTGCATGACAACACCTGGCCCGGCTACCTCGCCCGCCACCTGCGCTACGGCGGCCGGGTGCTCGGTATCTGCGGCGGCTACCAGATGCTCGGCCACCGGATCGCCGACCCCGGTGGCGTCGAGGGCCCCGCGGGGGAGAGCATGGGCCTGGGCTGGCTCGACGTCGCCACCACCCTCGCCGCCGACAAACGCCTCACGCGGGTCCGCGCGAGCCTGGCGGGCGGCGCGGCGGTGGACGGCTACGAGATCCACATGGGCGAAACCGACGGCAGCGACCGGCGGCACCCCTTCGCCCGGCTCCCGGACGGCACGCCGGACGGCGCCGTCAGCGCGGACGGCCGGGTCGCCGGCACCTACCTGCACGGGGTCTTCGAGCACCCCGAGGCACGCACCGCACTGCTGCGCTGGGCCGGTCTCGCCGACCCGCGGGCCACGGACTACGAGGCCGAGCGCGAGGCCGGCATCGACCGCCTGGCGGATGCGGTCGCTGGCCACCTGGACCTGACCGCCCTCGCCCGGGCCATCGGGCTCACCCGGGACCGGGCAGGGGCGGGTTGAGGCTCAGCGCCCCTTCGGCGGGTACTCGTAGAAGCCCCTGCCGCTCTTGCGGCCAAGGTGCCCCTCGTCGACGAGACGGCGCAGCAGCGGGCAGGGCCGGTACTTGGCCTCGTCCAGGCCCTGCTGGAGGACCTCCATGATGGCCACCACCACGTCCACGCCGATCATGTCCGCCAGCGCCAGCGGGCCGATGGGGTGATTGGCCCCCAGGCGCATGGCCTCGTCCACCGCCTCGGCCGTGGCGACGCCCTCCTCGACCACGAACGCCGCCTCGTTGATCATCGGGATGAGGATGCGGTTGACGGCGAAGCCGGGGCTGTCGCCGATGCGCACCGGGGTCTTACCGAGGTCCCGGGCCAGCGCCTCCACCGTCTCGACCACCTTATCCGCGGTCTGCCGGGCGCGGATCACCTCCACCAGCGGCATCACCGGCACCGGGTTGAAGAAGTGCATCCCCACGAC
>NZ_WNXE01000139.1:0-7245 GCF_010993615.1 Arhodomonas sp. KWT
GCGTCCTGCATGGTGGTCCTCTGTCGCGGTATTGCGGCGACGAGTGTAGCAGGGCAACGGGGCGTTTCCGTGGGGCAGGTCGCACCCCTCGACAGCGCCGGGCACTGCGGTCCGGCGTCGCTTGACACCGTGGGGTCGCCCGCCTAGTATTTCGCCCGCTTGCACGGCAGCGTCCCCATCGTCTAGCCGGCCTAGGACACCACCCTTTCAAGGTGGCGACACGGGTTCGAATCCCGTTGGGGACGCCATTTCCCTATATCTTCCCCAAGTTGCTGATTTTTATAGCAACTCTGGTTGGCGTCCCAAGCCGAACCACATACGTTTACCACACACGTTTACTACACACGCTAACGGCCTTCCGTTAGCGTCTTCCTTGTGCCACCTTGTCGACTGTCCACCGTCGCCCTTTGATGGCGATGCACCGTTGATAGGGAAGTCAGCCGCGCTGCGTCGGTGGACCTTCTCCTCACCCTCGATGTACCCGCCGTCCTTGCGGATGGCCGGGAGGACCTCCCGGGTGACCCAGTCTTGAAAGGCCCGGGCGTCCGGCTTGTCGGAGCGCATGATGAGCTTGTAAAGACCGGACTCGGAGACAGCGTTGATGCGGCTGGCGTGTTTGGAGAATAACTCCTCGGGAACTCCGTAAATCGGATTTAGGGTGTTCCTCGGAAACAGGGCTGGTTCTCCCCGGCGAAGGTGGGCCTTCTCGTCCATCCTAAGCGGACGTATAGCGACGGCTGGGTTAGTCAATCCCAATACCCGGCACACGTCCGCCGCCACAAACCACGGCTCGCCGTCGATGGTGACCACCCGGATGGTGTGGCCGTTGAAGGTGCGCTCGATGAGGTTGTCGGGGCCGGACTCGGAGACGGTGGTCTTGTTGGGATTACCGCGCGAATTACCATCAGCCAGTTTGATGGTTTTCCGCTGGTCGGGTTTAAGGGCCCGCGTCCATCGGTACGCACCGTATCGGCCAGTGCTCATGCCCAGCGCCCGACACACGTCCGCCGCCACGAACCACGGCTAGCCTTTGTCAAGTCCGGCGGTAAAGGCATGGTGTATGCATACTGGTATGTATCATGCAGAAACACTTTTCGTGCCACAATGCACAAAGCATGCCGGTAACGCCGCCGCCATTCGGCCGGGAGGGCTGCGGTCTAGCGGCTGCGGCGGCGTTACGCCAGTGTCCGCCGCTGTTGTCGCTCTTGGATGGCCCTTGCGTAACCGGCGACCCGGCGGACGGTGCGGGACTCGACCATGTTCCCGACATGCATTGAGTTCACGGCATAGGCGATACAGGCACGGACCACGACAAGGAAGGGGAGGCGCTCCCCGGTGTGTTCGTCCACCAGTCCCTTGGCCCGCCGCAGCTGGCGAAAGGTCTTGCTCTTGGCGCTCTCTTCGGCCTGACGGCGGCGTGACTCCTCAATCGCCATGCGGTCCAGCTCCGCCAATGGCGTGTTCTCGTAATCGATGGTCGTGGTCATTCTTCCTCGGTGTCGCTGGCGGGGGTGATGTCTGCGGGGCGTCCGGCGATGGCGTATGCCTTGCGTGCCAGCCGTTCAGTCTCGGCGTCGGCCTCGGCGCGGTTCTCCTCGGCGACGTCCTGGAGGTAGCTACGCAGCTCGGAGACGGCAAGGCGGACGATGACAGAGTTACTGAAGGTGTCGGCGGTGCGGGACTCGACCGTCTCCTTGAGGGCCTTCAGGTCGTGATACGACCAAGCGCCGAAGGTCACGGGGATACGCAGGCGGCGGTGACGCCGGGGGACGTGAAGGTTGGGCATTACGGTTGCTCCTTGGGTGGTGCGAATGGTGTACAGGTCCACGGAGACACACGCCCGCGCAAATCAATCGACAGTCGTTAGACGATAGATGGAGCCAATATATACGCCGTAGCGAGAAAAGACCGGGCACAATGGCCCGGCCCTCTCATGACGTACCTAATGGCCCTAGCGGGGCGGTGTGTGGGGTGGGAACCGGGAGTGGTCCCCACGGTGTTACGCGGCGGCGTGTTCCGCCTTGCGGTGAGCTTTGGCGGCGTCGATCACCTCGTCCTCTGTGGGCGGCTCCACTTCTGGCAGCTCCCGCAGCCGGTCCGGTACCTCGGCGTTGGCTTGGTAGTTGCCCTCGGGGCGAACCATCCCAGAGACGCTATGAGGGAATCCTTTGAACGGCTCCAGACCAAGCAGGGCGGGCGCTAGCTGCTTGAGAGTAGCGTCCGTTCCAGCCAGCTGGTGACCGACGAACTCGGAGCGACACACGCCAACCATCTGGGTGACGGTATGGCGGTATTTCTCCAATGCCTTGCGGGCTTCCTCCAGCTTCTGGTCCGCATTCTTTGCGGCTCGGTGCATGTCCTTGTGGGCGGCTGTAATGCCTTCCCGGTACTTGTCCTGGGCCTTGGCTATGTGGGCGTGGTGCAGCTGACGTAGGCGCTCCGTCTCGGTGGCGCGGGCGTCCTTCAGTTCCTCGATGTAGGCCATAACCTCGGCCCGCTTGGCCCGTAGTTTCTTCAGCTCCTCGGCTGCATTGGCGTCGCCGTCGGCGTCCTTCAGCGTCAGCCCCGCCATGTCCTCCCGAAGGTCATTGAGCCTGTCGACTTCCTCGGCGATGCGGTCGCTGATGCGCTCCAGCCGAGGCGAGTTAAGTGGGGAGGCGTGGTTTTTCGCGGTGCGCTTCTGGTACGGCTCCAGGTCCTGGAGGTCTTCGGATGGCTCGGTCGTGATTCCGGTGATTCCGCTGCTCATGGTGGTTGCTCCTTAGTCTGGGTTGAATGATGGGTGGCCGTAGACGGTCGCTAGAATGGCCACCCTTCGGCGCCGCCGGGAGTTCTCCGGCGGTACTCGTCTCGTCTGCGCTGACGGTGGCGATGGCCCAATTCGAAACTGCCGCTAGTCTCGCGGCGGGTTACGACGTGGCGCTCTCCGGGAGTCACGCTGGTGTATCCGCCTTGGCGTATCTCCAAGAGTCGCTGGACGAGGTCAAAGGTTTCCTTTGGCATACGGCAACGGTTGCCTTTAACTAACTGTTTATGCGGGTTATTTAGTTGACGGGGATGTGCTGTTGTGGTCTTCTTTTCTCGCCATCAGCAACGACCACAGAGGAGCGGTCATCAATGACGTTCGAGATTCACGGCAAGTTCTTCTTGGAGGTCACCCTTAGCTCGCTTTACGTGACTCTGGGTAGACGGGAGATGTACATCGCCCACGAAGGCGGGTTTCGGTTCAACGTCGTTCCCGGTGTCAATCCCGCGACGTAACGGCGGCTCCTCCAAGGAGGGGGTGCGTGTACGAACAGAAAGGGGGAGGAGCGGCGACCATCAGACCAATGGAAATCTGCTGGTGCCGCTCCCGAAAGAGCCATGAACGGGAATCACTCTTCGATGCCCTTCACGGTGACCGTTACCGTGATGAAGACCGAAGATGCCCCGGCAGCGGTCCAATGGAGGAGACAGAAGAAACCGGCCCCTGCCGGTAATCTCTTCAAAGGGAATGGATACCGGGGGAGTATCCACCCCTTGGCGGGCCGCTGCCGGGACATCCTCAGGGGTCTTTCTGTAGGCCATACAGAGAGACGTAACGGAGAGTGTTACCAGGAGGAGGAGTGTCTAAGGGATCACCTGATGGTCATCCTGAAGGTGGACATAATGATTACCTGAGGTACACCTAATGATGACCTAATGGTGTCTCTTAATACTCATCCCTCCCCTAGTGCGTACACTTCAAAAGCAGCCCCACAAATCAGGGTCTTACGGCGCTGCCTAGCGTGGTGCTCTCTGCGTCTCGTTGAACGTCCGTCACTGCATTTGTCAACTGCTGTTCGTCGCTGGCGGTGGTGGTGTTGGTCATTGTCGGCGTCTCCTCTGCGGTGGCTCTCCATCTACTGCGTACGCTTCACTGAGAGGCACACACAGGCCGCAGAGTGGACACGGTGACGGCTGCTAATGGAGATGGTGCGTAAAAAGGCGGGAGCGCGTCTTAGACGCTGTGAGGCGGCCTGAGGATGTGTGCCGATGATAGGAGGGTAGTGGCCCCAGCATCACGCCGGGGCATCGGCCGCCTTCCGAGCCTTGTTTACGCGGTGGATGGTGGACCGGGAAACGCCGGTTATCCGCTGTATATCGCTCCAGCTATGGCCCTTGTCCAGCAGCGAGCGGACGTTGCGGTGTTTCTCGTGGTCTACCTTGCGCCCCCGGTACTTGCCCTCGGCCTTGGCCTTGGCGATGCCCTGAGCCTGACGGCGGCGGCGGTCCTCGTAGTCCTTGCGGGCGATGGCGGCGAGCATATCCAACAACATGTCGTTCATGGCCCGCATCATCCTCTCGGTAAGCTCGTCCCCGTTCGGCTGGAGCATGGCCCACGACGTCGGTAGATCAAGGGCAACCACCCGAACTCCTCGGCGGCGTATCTCGTCCTTCAGGCGGTCCCAGTCTTCGCCGTTAAGGCGGCTGAGGCGGTCCACCTGTTCGACCAAGAGGACGTCCCCCTCGCCGCAGTCCCGGAGCAGCCGGAATAGCTCCGGGCGCTTCAGGCTGGCGCCGCTCTCGTTCTCCACGTAGTAGGCCGCTATTCGCTGGCCCCGCTCCTTGGCGAAGCTCTCAAGGTCCGCACGGGCGCGGCTGGCGTCCTGGTCATCGGTGGATGCCCTCAGGTACGCACGAATGAACATGGCGGCGTCTCCCTTGCTGGTCCGTTATGGATAGTTCGAGAATATCGACTCGATTAGGGTGGGTCAACCCGGTTTCTCGAACCAGCTGGGGAGGCGGTAGTGTTGGTTCGGTTGAGGTATACCCGAATGACACCTATGTAGTGCCGTTGGTGCCTGCCCATTGGTGGGCGTGCTCCGGTGGAGATGCTGGGCGTGGCGGTGGTGGCGGGTGACGTCGGGTGGTTTGGGCGAGTACTGAAGACGGTAATAGCCGCCGACAATGACCCCCCCTACGGGGGAAAGCTGCCGCGCCCCTATCATCAATACCCGCAGAGAAATCTGCGGCATCAACAAAACGGGGCTCCTCACCCCTTCCAAATGGTCTTCCAGAGCTTGGCCCTCAGGTACAGCAGGAAGCCGGAGATTATGAACAGCAGAACGATAGCCCAATCCTGTTGGTACTCCTTGTAGATCCCAATGAGGACCATTGAGACAACGCCCATGACCAGGGCTGTAATGACGGAGAAGATCCGGTATCGGTTTGCCTCGGGGCTCAGTGCCATCCCTGTGTTCCTCCTTGGTTGGCGTGGATAGAAGAGGAGCCGGGCACGTCTCGACTCCGCGCCAACATTGCCACACAAGGACGGCAGGGTGTAGGTGCCGTCTTTGACATCAGTGGTTTTCGGTCTACTCTCAGCTACTAATGGGGTCTTCAAGTAGTCAAGAGACCTTACCGAGGGGGGGGGGGGGAACCGCTATGTATATCCGAGGTCTGGTGTTTGCTCTGTTGCTGGTGTTTAGCGGCGCGGGGCTCGCGTCCCAATTCGTGCTTGGCCCTGACACGGTGGAGACAGGGAACTTCGTGAATTCCGTGCTCCATGGTGACAGCGCCGATGCGAGGGGCGCTGAGTGGCAGGTTCAGCCGGTAGCGTGCTGCAAGATTTGTCGTAAAGGTAAAGCGTGCGGAGATTCTTGCATCAACAGGAACTACACCTGCACTAAGCCGAGGGGCTGTGCGTGTAATGGCTAGGAAGGGATGCCTTCTTTGATGGCCGGGCAGTGACCCTCTTTTCGCACTCTCGCGGGTATTCAGTCCCTACGGTTTGGGGTATCCGCTCAGGGCTTCAGGCAGTTGCACGGCCTCGGCTATCTCGGCCATTTCCGCCAGTTCCTCGGTGTAATACCTGCCTAGACCCTCACCCGGCAGACTATGGCCAAAGAACTTGTTACATGCGGCGGGCCTTGCCCCGCCGCGTTCGGCGATGCTGCGGGCACGGTGGCGCCAGCTGTGAGACTGGGCCAAACGGGGATCATCGGGAATGCCTGCGGTTTTCAGACGGCGTCCAAGCCGTTTTGAAACAGCGGCGGACCAGCTGCCGATGGAGTTATGCGGGCGGTACTCGGGGAATAGCGCGATATCTCCATCCCGGGCACGTTCCTTGATGCGCGTCCGCAGCATCCCGACGGTGGTAGCGTCTTTCACTGCCACAATGCGGATGGCGTTGCGGTTCTTTCCTGCGCGAATCTCGATCCAGATTAGACCCTCTCGTTCCGCGTCTTCCGTGACGTGCTGTGTCTCCAGTGAGCACACCTCGTCAAGGCGCATTCCGGTGACCGCCAGAAGGCGGACGGTAAGGGGATCTGCCGGGTACTTCTCCCGGTGGCGGTCCACCTCTTCGAACATCCTGCGGGCCTCGTCTTCGCTGTACGGGCGCCGCTTTTCCAGTTCCTCCGCTGTGAACTTGCCCGTCCGTTCCCGTTTGGGTGGCTGCAAGCCCGACCACAGGTCGCGGTTCTCGATCAACCCTTGGTCGTACAGCCATTTCCACAGTTGCGAGTACGTGCTGAGCATCCTTGCAACCGTTGCCGGTTTGCGTCCGGGCCGGAGCACCTCCCGCACGAAGGATGCGGCCGTCTTCCGGTCGAGGTCTTCCACGAAACGGTGGCGCTCAGTTAGTAACTTCAGGGCCTGTCGGTGTTGAATCTCCGTCTTCGGCGGCGGCTGTCGCTCGCCTAGCCAGTCTTCGCTAGCCCGGATAATTTCCACCTTGCGCCCATATAGCCGGTCGAGCCATTCACGGGCCGCGTCAGGGCCCAGCCGTTCAGCAATCTGCGTCTGGGCGTATTCCTTGGCCCAGCTCCGCATTTCATACGCTGAAGTGTCGTCGCCCCGGTCTTCGGCCTCGGCAATGTGACGTGGAAGGGTGGTAAGGATAAGCTCATCCTCGTTGCCCTCGTTGAGGGCGCGCCGGGCTGCTTCAATCTCAGTCTTACATCGACTGACCACGGCCCCAACCAACCGCTGTGCTTGCTTGAGGCTGTCCGTCTTCAGGCTGATGACAAAGCGAGGCTTTCCGAAGTGGTCCCGAAGTTCCTTGGGAATCTCCAGGACGGCGTACCAACGTCGGCGGCGTTGCTGAAGGTATTTGGGCATTAAAACCACATACGGTAACCACACACGTTGCGGTCATAATGCCCTGTCAGTATTGAGGAATCAATCGGTTATCTTTGTGGCTGTTGAATCCCGTTGGGGACGCCATTTCCCTCCTTCCGTGATCGCGATCCTAATGCCGCGAGGGCGAGCGTCGCGAACCTC
>NZ_WNXE01000013.1:0-4501 GCF_010993615.1 Arhodomonas sp. KWT
GGCGCGGCGCCGTAGAACAGCGCCAGCGCGAGGCCGTCCCCGGAGGCGGGCGCCGCCGGATCGAATCCCAGCGCCGCCAGCAGCGGGAAGGCGATCCCCACCGCGAGGGCGAGGGCGAGCTTGGTGGCCATGTTCCACAGGCCGAAGAACAGGCCCGCCCGGCCACCGCCGCCGCGGTGGGTGTCCAGGTCCACGAGGTCCGCCTGGATGGCCGCGGGCAGGGCCATGTCCACGGCCACGCTCGCCCCCGAGAGGGCGCATATCACGGCGAACGCCGCCACATCACCCGTACCGAGCAGCGGCACCCACGCGAACACCAGCGAGGCCCAGAGCATGGACAGGGCCCAGGCCCGGTGCTTGCCCACACGCCGGGACAGCCAAAGCCAGCCCGGCAGGGCGGCGATGCCGGCGGCGAAGTAGATCAGCAGCAGCGCCCCGGTGGCCCCGCGGGCGCTGAGTACGTGAGCGGCATAGAGGGTGAACAGCGAGGCCGGCAGGCCGTTGGCGAGCCCGTTGAGCACGTACGCGGCGAGCAGCCGGCGAAACGGCGCGTTGCCGCGCAGCAGCCGCCAGCCGCGCCGCCACCCCGGGGCCGCGGCGGCGCCCGCCGGCGGTTCCGGGACCAGCGCCAGGGTCACTGCCAGGGTCAGCGGCAGCAGCACGACCAGCAGCCACGCCAGACCGGCGAGGGTGGTCGCGTCGGTGCGTCCACCGCCCACCACGCCGGGCCAGGCGACGGCGACCAGGGTGCCCAGGATCATGAACCCCTCGCGGCTCGCCGTGATCGAGGCGCGTTCGTCGTAGTCCCGGGACAGCTCGGCGCCCCAGGCGGTGTAGGGCAGCGCCACCAGAGTCCAGCCCAGGTATGCGGCCAGCCCCCAGGCCAGCAGCCAGGCGATGGTCACGTCCGGGGGCGGGTGGAATAGCTGCCAGGCGCTTACCAGAAGCAGCGGGGAACCCACCACCATCAACGGACGCCGGCGGCCCCAGCGGGTGTGCAGCCGGTCGCCGAGCGCACCGATGGCCGGGTCCGTGACCACATCCCACAGCCGCGCCAGCAGCAGGGCGGTGCCGACGCCGGCGAGGCCGAGGCGCTCGCCGTAGAACCCGGGGAGGAAGACGTACATCGGGATGCCCAGCACCGCCAGCGGCAGTGCCGGCGCGCCATAGGCGAGGAGAACCCGGCGGCCGGCGATCACGCCGGCGGCCGCCGCAGCACCAGGCGCTGCAGATCGATCCGGCCGCTGCGGAAGCCCGCTTCGCAGTAGGCGAGGTAGTACCGCCACATGCGCCGGAAGCGCTCGTCGAAGCCCTGGGCGGACATGGTTCCCTCCGCTGCGTTGAAGCGTGCGCTCCAGCGGGCCAGGGTCTCCGCGTAGTGGCGGCCCAGGCGCTCGTCGCCGCTTACCCCGAGCCCGCGCTCCGTGGCAAGGGCGAGCAGGTGGTCGCGGGTGGGAAGCATGCCGCCCGGGAAGATGTAGCGCTGTATGAAGTCCGGCTCGCGCCGGTAGTGCTCGAAGCTGTCGGCGTCGATGGTGATGCCGTGCAGCGCGATGCCGCCACCCGGCCGTACGCGGGCGGCGAGGGTGTCGAAGTAGCGCTCCCAGTAGGCCTCGCCCACCGCCTCCAGCATCTCGATGGAGACGACGTGGTCGAAGGTGCCGGTGACGTCGCGGTAGTCCTGCAGGCGCAGATCGACACGCTCGCCCAGGCCGGCCCGGGCGGCGGCCTGCCGGGCCCAGGCGAGCTGTTCGCCGGAGAGGGTGATGCCGGTGACATGCAGGCCGCGCCCGGCGGCGCGCAGCGCGAAACCGCCCCAGCCGCAGCCGATCTCGAGCACCCGCTCGCCGGGCCGTGCGTCCAGGGCGTCGAGCAGGGCGTCGTACTTGGCCCGCTGGGCCTCGGCGAGGGGCTGCTCCGGGCGTTCGAACACCGCCGCCGAGTAGGTCATGGTCTCGTCGAGCCACAGCCGGTAGAAGTCGTTGCCGAGGTCATAGTGGGCGGCGATGTTGCGGCGGCTGCCCCGCCGGGTGTTGCGCCGCCAGCCGAGATGGCCGGCACGCTGCAGCGCGGTCAGCAGCCGTGGCTCGCGGGCGGAGAAGGCGGGCTCGTTGACGGCCATGACCTCCAGCAGTGCCGCCGGGTCGGGGCTGTCCCAGTCGCCGGCGATGTAGGCCTCGGCGAAGCCTACCGCCCCGTGCAGCGCGCAGCGCCCGAGCAGCCGCCACGGGGCGTGCACGTCGAGCACCCCCGCGGGCCCGGCTCCGGCGGCACGGATCCGGTAGGGCTGGCCGCCGGGCAGGCGCCCCCGCAGCTCGCCGCGGGCGAGGCGCCGCAGCCGCCCCATCAGCAGCGCCGCGCCGGCGGGCAGCGGGCGGGGGAGTTCGAGGGCCGATTCCGTGGGGGTGCTCATCGTGAAACCTCCTCGCTGGGCGGCGGCGGTCGCCGGTGATAGCGGCCGCCGCGCAGCCAGATTCCGAGTGCCCGCCAGTGGATGGCGGCGATGACCTTGAAGGTCATCAGCGGCATCGCGAGTACCTGGCGCAGCAGCGCGCGGTCGCCGGCGTCGCGGTGCTCGCCGGTCTGCACGGCGGCCAGCGTGACCGCACCGCCGGGCTCCCGGTGGTAGGTGATGGCGATCCTCAGCGCCGCTTCCGGCGGGCTGATCCGGAAGCGGTATTCGCCACTCACCGGCAGAAAGGGCGAGACGTGGAAGACCTTGCCGTGACGGGCCCTGACCGGCGTCTGCAGGGCGCGGCCGTGCTCGTGCAGCAGATAGACGTGGCGGTCGCCGAAGGTGTTGTGCACCTCGGCGATCACGGCGAGCAGCGTGCCGTCGCGATGCCGGCAGAACCACAGCGACAGCGGGTTGAACGTGTAGCCGAGTACCCGTGGGTGACAGAGCAGGTGGATGCCGCCGCCGGCGAGGTCGATGCCGCTGCCGGCGAGCACCCGCTCCGCCCACGGGCGCAGCGGGCTGCCGTCGCCGGGCCCGTGGTCGCGGTCGAACAGGGCCACGAGATTGCGCCGGTTGTGGGAGAACCATCGCCGTGATGCGGCGGCCTCGTCGAGTCGGTCGATGTCGGCGAGCAGCGAGAACGTCCGGTACCGAAACCGGTACCCGGGCTCGGCGAGCCGCCGGTGCATCACCGTGCCGGTATACAGCGCCAGATCGCTCATCCCGTGTTTCCGCCGTCCCGCTGCACGGCGTGCGTCCACGGCGGCGCGCATCCCAGGCGCCCGGCGACCGCGACCGCCGAGGCCAGGGCGTCCTCGTGGAAGCCGTAGCCGCAGTAGCTGCCGCAGAACCACACGCCGCCATCACCCTGCAGCCGTGGAAGCGCCGCCTGTGCGCGCATCGCGGCGCCGTCGAATACCGGGTGATCGTAGCTCAGGCGGCGGATCACCCGGTCCGGCGCCGGCGGGCGTACCGGGTTGAGGCTCACGAACAGCGGCTCGTCGGTGTCGGGTCGCTGGAGCCGGTTCATCCAGTAGGTCACCGATACCGGCCGGGAACCATCGGCGGCGTGCGTGGTGAGGTGGTTCCAGGATGACCACACCGTGCGGCGTCGGGGCATCAGTGCCGGGTCCTGGTGGAGCCACGCCTCGTTGGCCTGGTAATGGAAACGCCCGAGCACCGTGCGTTCGCCGCGGCTCGGCTGCTCCAGCATCGCCAGGGCCTGGTCGGCATGTGCGGCGATGACCACGTCGTCGAACCGTCCGAGCCCGCCGGACGGGCCGTGCAGGTGAACGCCCGTGCCGTCGCGGCGGATCCGGGTGACCGGGGAGCCGGTCCGCACTTCGCCGAGGTCCGGGCGCATCGCCTCGATGTAGCGCCTTGCACCGCCGGTGACCGTGCGCCACTGCGGCCGGCCCGACAGGCGGATGAGTCCGTGATTGGCGAAGAAGCGCAGCAGGCTTGCCGCCGGGAAGGCCAGCATCCGCTCCGGCGGACAGGACCAGATTGCCGCGCTCATGGGCAGCAGATAGTAGCGCCGGAAGGCCTCGCCGAGGCCGATACGGTCGAGGAATGCCGACAGCGGCTCGTCGTGGTCCAGCGCGTCCGTGGCGAGGGCGCGGGCGCCCTCGCGGTTGAAGCGCAGGATATCGCCGGCCATGCGCCAGAACGCGGGCCGCAGCAGATTGCGCCGCTGTGCGAACAGGGTGTTGAGGTTGTCGCCCGCGTATTCCAGGTCGATATCGCTGGCGGAGAAGGCGAAGGACATGTCCGATGGCCGGGTCGGTACGCCGAGGGTCGCGAACAGGGCGGTAAGGTGCGGGTAGTTGGCCTCGTTGTAGACGATGAAGCCGGTGTCCACGCTGATCCGGCCGCCGGCGAGGTCGCAGTCCACCGTGTGTGTGTGTCCACCGAGACGCGAGTCCGCCTCGAAGAGCACCACCTCGTGGCGGCGGGATAACAGCCAGGCCGCTCCCAGCCCGGCGATGCCGCTCCCGACCACTGCGATGCGTCTGTGTGCCATAACCTATCGCCCCGTAAATG
>NZ_WNXE01000013.1:4599-13366 GCF_010993615.1 Arhodomonas sp. KWT
GGGGGGCGTGGCCGTGCCGGACGCCGATAATCACCGGAGTCACCGGTCTGCGCTGCAGTGGGCGATGCGGGTGTCTCCGGTGCGACCGAGCGGATCGAGCGCCCTGAGCCCATGCAGGTGCCCCGACACCGGACAAAATGCCCGACGGGATTGGAGTCGGTAACGTATGACGGTTCAACGCAGGGGGTAGCGTGCACGAGGCAAGTCCGGAATTCCGTCCGCTGTCGATGGCGGTGCTAACGCTGTCGGATACACGGGGTGTGGACGAGGACCGCTCGGGTGCGTTGCTGTGCGAGCGCCTGCAGGCGGCGGGGCATCATCTTGCCGAGCGTGAGATCCTGCCGGACGATCGCTACCGGATCCGTGCCGTGCTCTCCCGCTGGATTGCGGATCCGGCCGTGCAGGCCGTGCTTACCACGGGGGGGACCGGCTTCACGGGCCGGGACGATACCCCCGAGGCCGTGCGCCCGTTGCTCGATGCGGAGGTCGAGGGCTTCGGCGAGCTCTTCCGCCAGCTCTCCCATGCCGAGATCGGCAGCTCCACGATCCAGTCGCGGGCCCTCGCGGGCTTCGCGAACCATACGTTCATCGCCTGCCTGCCGGGTTCGACCGGGGCCTGCCGTACCGCCTGGGACGCCATCCTGGCCGATCAGCTCGACGTGCGTCACCGTCCCTGCAACCTGGCGGAGCTGGTGCTGTTCGCCAATCACGGCGGAGGCGGGGCGTGAGCCGGCGACCACGTGGCGAGACCCGGCGGGCGATCCTGGCCACCGCGCAGCGGCTGATGCAGGCGCGCGGCTTCAACGGTTTCAGCTATCACCACATCGCCGAGGCGCTGGGGGTGCGCACCGCCGCGGTGCACTACCATTTCCCGGCAAAGGCGGATCTCGGCCTCGCCGTGCTCGCCCGTGTGCGCGAGGACTTCGGCTGGTGGTGTGAGCGCCAGCGCTCGCGAGGCGCGGACGCGTCGGCACGGCTGGAGGCGTTCTTCGAGCTGGACGGGCGCTACGTCGCCGCCGACCGCGTCTGTCCCCTGGGGGTCGTCGGCGTGGAGCGTACCGGCCTGCCGCCGGCAATGTGCCGCGAGGCGGATGCGCTGCTGCAGGACGTCCTCGGTTTCTTCATCGAGACGCTCGAGGCCGGGCTCGCCGATGGCAGCATTCCCCACGTTGACGACGTGGCGGACACGGCGCACCAGATCCTGGCCGCGACCCAGGGGGCGCTGCAGCTTGCGCGCCTGCGCGGGCCGGAGGCTTACGAGGGGGTCCTCCGGGCCCTGCGTCAGGGGCTGGGCATGAAACGGGGCGAGGGACTCGAACGCCTGGTGGGCTGAGGCAGCACGGACGCGCCGTCGAATGGGGGTGGGGCGACTATGCCGGAGCCACGTCTTAGCGAACTCATCGAGGCGGCACTCGCCGCGGACAGCATCGAGGCCCTTCACTCGGTGTGCAGCCGCGCGGCCGCGCTCTACGGCTACGACCATTTCATCTACGGCGCGCGCTTTCCCAGCTCGCTGACCCGGCCCTTCATGCTCGTCATCAGCGGCCATCCGGACGAGTGGCGCGAGCGCTACCAGGCCGAGGACTACATCCAGCTCGACCCGGCGGTGCGTCACAGCGTGAACCACGTGCGCCCGGCGCGCTGGAGCGAGCTGTTCGACAGTCCCGAGTACGGTCCGGAGGATCTGGCGGTGCTCCACGAGGCCGCCGCCTTCGGCCTGGTTACCGGGACATGCCTGCCCGTGCGCGGCAGCCGCGGCGAGGTCGGGCTGCTGAGCTTCTCCTCCGGGCGGCGGGGCACCCCGGTCGAGCGGGATATCCGTGCCTCCCAGCCGGCCCTGTTCATGTTCTCCAGCTACGTCCACGAGGCGGTATGCGGGCTGCTCGACCACGGCGCGCTGCCTTACCGTCCCGCCAGCCTGACCGCGCGCGAGCGCGAATGCCTGCTCTGGGCGGCGGAGGGGAAGACCGCCTGGGAGACCGGCGCGATCCTCGGGGTGAGCGAGCGCACGGTGGTATTCCACCTCAACAATGCGGCGCGCAAGCTGGATGTCACCTCGCGCCAGCAGGCGGTCGCCCGCGCCATCGCTCAGGGCCTGATCGCCCCCCAGCTTGCGTGAAGCCGTTCATTCACTGCTGACAACCTGTAAGAACTGACAGTTACCTCGCGGCCGCGCGCGCCGTTGAATGGGAGCCGGACCCAAACAACTGCGAGAGGCCCGGCCCATGCAAGCTCAGATCCTTGTCGGACGTCCGTCCGAAGCGACGCTCCCGCCGTCGGTGGTCGATGGCATTTACCGCTTCCGCCACCGTGTCTTCCGCCAGCGTCTGGGCTGGGAGGTCACGAGCGTGCGTGGCCGCGAGCGTGACGACTACGACGATCTCGACCCGGTCTACATTGCCTGCCATAAGCACCGTGAGACGGTGATCGGCACCTTCCGGCTGCTGCCGACCACCGGCCCGTACATGCTCCGCGACGTGTTCCCGGAGCTGCTGCGCGGCGAGTCCGTGCCCTGTGCCAGCGATGTCTGGGAGCTCTCGCGCTTCGCCGTGGAGCCCTCGGACGCCAGCGAGCGGGTACAGGCGAGCTGCACCGAGACGACGCTGTCGCTGATGCGCGCGTGCTACCGCTACGGCGCCAGCAACGGCATCCGCGAGTACGTGATGGCGACCAGCGTCGCCGTGGAGCGCATGCTCCGGGGGATGGGCCTGGAGCTGACGCGCTTCGGCGACGGCTCCGCGGTGCGTATCGGCCGCGTGCTCTCGGTGGCCTGCCGGCTGCGCATCGACGAGGCCCTGGGACGCGCCCTCGGCGCCTTGCCCGCCACCGATGCTGCCGCCGCGCCGGCGGGGAGGGCCGTGGCATGAGGTTACTGTTCGTGAACCTGCGCCGCAGCACCCACCCGCTGGCCGAGGCGGTGCTCGCATCGCCGCTGTGGCAGGTGTGCGAGTGCGGCGGACTGGCCGAGGCGGAAGAGCTGGCCGCCAGTGAGTGGTTCGACTACGTCCTGGTGGACCCGGGCGAGGCCCTGAGCCTGGAGGCTGTCAGCGACCGTGTGTGCGCCGCCGGCGGACAGGCCCGGGAGCGCATTCTGGGGATGCCCGTCCACAACGCCGAGTTCCCGGTCGACGACGGCCGGGCCCGCTATGGTTGCCGAGGTGCCCGGCCCGCCTATGGACGGGAGGACGGTGGCTGGATCTTCGAGTACCACGCGCCATGCCGAACTATCAATCCAGCCTAGCGGCCGTTCAGGCGCCGCCGGCGGCACCGGTCTACCGCCTGATGCTCGACGGCGAGGGGCGCGTCACCTCCGTGGCGACCGCGCTGCCGGAGGCACTGGCCGGGCTGGCCCGGGGAGACAGCGTCGACGGCTGGCTGACCGACGCGGTCTACCCGGCGCGCTCGCTGTCGCTGTGCCTGGCCGCGCTGCGCGCCGGCTGTGCCGGCATCTACCTGAGCCTGCGCGGTGTGTGCGACCCGGGCGCCCGTTTTGCCGGGCGGCTGGTGCCGTACCCCACCGGTGCCGTCGCCCTTGAGCTGGAGGCGGAGGCCGAGGCGGACAGCGCGCGGAGCTCGAAGCCGTCACCGCTGCTGGGGCGCGCCGAGTTCCTCTCCGTTCTCGAGACCGCGGCGGGCAATGGCGCGCCGGTGGCGGTCGGGTGCATCGACATCGACCGCCTGCGCCAGATCAACCTCGGCTACGGTCACGCCTGCGGCGACACCGTGCTCGCCGAGGTGGGGCGGCGGCTGCAGCGCCTCGCCGGTACCGGCGCACGGGTGGCGAACCTCGGCGGCGACGAGTTCGGCGTGGTCATGACCGGTCCCGGCGCGCCGGCGCGCGCCCGGGAGATGGCCGAGGCCCTGGACCAGTCCATGCGCCGGCCGATCTTCTGCCACGGGCGGGAGCTGCTGGTGACCGTCTCCGCGGGGTTCGCCGCGAGCAAGGCGGCGACGGGCCAGGCCGAGGGGCCGCTGGTGGCCGCGGAGGCCGCGCTTCAGCGGGCCCGCCGTCTCGGGCGCTGCTGGGTGCTGTTCGACGACGAACCGCCCCAGGCACCGGACCACCACTCGGCCCGGGCGGTGGCGCTGGAGGTCGCCCTGCACCGGGCGCTGGAGGAGGATGAGTTCTCGCTGGCCTACCAGCCCATCGTGTCCCTCGGCAGCGGCGAGGTGTGCGGGGTCGAGACGCTGCTGCGCTGGCACTGGGAGGACGGTCAGCCGGTGCCGCCGGACCAGTTCGTGCCCGTGCTGGAGGACACCGGACTGATCCGCCCGGTGGGGGCATGGGTGCTGCGGCGTGCCTGCGAAGAGCTGGTCGCTACCACCACGCCCGGCGGACGGGTCCCGGAGGTGGCGGTGAACGTGTCCGTCGAGCAGCTGCACGAGAGCGGCTTCGTCGACGAGGTGGCCGCGGTGCTGCGCGACACCGGGCTTGATCCGCGGCGTCTGACGCTGGAGATCACGGAGCACCGGCTGATCGGCGACAACTCCACGATCATCGACACGCTGCGCGAGCTGCGCGCCCTCGGGGTGCGCCTTGCCGTGGACGACTTCGGCACGGGCTATTCGTCGCTGGCCTATCTGCTGGAGCTGCCGGTGCAGGTGCTCAAGGTGGACCGTTCCTTTGTCCAGGGGCTCTGGAAGAGCCCGGCGGGGCAGGTGATCATGCAGGCCATCGTGTCCATGGCGACAGACCTGGGGCTGCAGGTCGTGGTGGAGGGGGTCGAGCGTGAGGAAGAGGCGCGGTTCCTGGCGCGCTGGCCGGAGCTGCTCGCCCAGGGCTATCTCTATGGCGCCCCCATGCCACTGGCGCGTCTGCTGGCGGGCGACGGCGGTGCCCTGCGCACGGCCGGGGCGCAGTGAGCGGGTTGCGCACGGGGTGGTGCGCGAACGGTTCCCCCCGGAGGCAGGTCCCGGTCCGCGATGCCTCTCCATCTCCGGGCGGCTCGGCGTGCGGCCGTGTTGCCTGAAGCCTGTTTGTCCCGCCATGGATTAGTCGGTGCCGCGGGCTTCGGTATACTCTCGTGCCGGGCGGTGCCGTGGGCGGCATCGTGGGTCCAAGAGCGGATATCGAAGCGATAAATGACGTCGTGGCTGGGTCTTTCAGGCCGCTATGCCGGCCGGTTGGCAGGAGCGCTCATCGGCCTGTGGCTGGCCGGGGCGGCCGGGGTGGCGCTGGGCGCCGCGCTGGGATGGTGGCGTGACGACCGGCGCTACTTCGCGCCGCTGCGCCCGGGGCGCTGGCGGCAATGGAGCGAGGACCCGCGCGAGCGCGTTTTCCTCGCCGCGCTGTTCGGCTGGGCGGGGCATATCGCCAAGCGTGACGGCCGGGTGAGCGAGGCCGAGATCGCTGCCACCCGCGCCCTGATGAACGAGTTCGGCCTCGACAGCGCCGCCCGACGGGTCGCCATCAGCCAGTTCTCCGCGGCCAAGCAGCCCGGCTATCCGTGGCGGCGCTATCTCATACGCCTGCGCCGGGTCCGCGGCGGACGTCCCGCCCAGCGCTGGCTGCGTCTGCTTCTCGGGGTGGCGCTGGCGGACGGCGAGCCCACCGGGCCGGTATTCCGCCGGCTGCGTGACGCCGTGCGCCTGCTCCGCATCGATGACGAGGATTACCGCCGGCTCTACGCCTCGGTGCGCCGGCGGGCCCAGGGCTCGGGTGACCGCATGGACGTGGCCTGGGCGTATGCCGTGCTCGGGCTGGAGGAGGGCGCGACGGCGGAGACCGTGCGCATCGCCTACCGGCGGCTGCTGAGCCGCCATCACCCCGACCGCCTGGTGGCGCGGGGGGCGGACGAGGCGACCCTGCGCGAGGCGGGGGCGCGGACCCGCGAGGTCAAGGCCGCCTACGACTATCTCCGCCGCCGGGCCGCGTCCTGAACCGCGGTCTCAGAAGGCGAAGAAACGCCCGGCCGCGACCACCACGAGCAGGGCCATGCCCAGCCCCAGGTTGATCTGGACCACGCGGCGGATGCGCCCCAGCGCCGCGCCGGCGGCGCCGGTGCTGCCGTCGGCGACCGCACGGCCGAGCCGCCGGTACGGGCCGAAGTAGAGGTAGACGAACAGCGCGATCATCACCCAGCCGATCGCCTGCATGGCGTGCACGTAGGCCGGTGCGTCCGCGAGCCCGCCGAAGCGCAGCGCGCTCATGCGGTATCCGCTCGCCGGCAGCACCACCACGGCGACCCAGACCGCGGCCAGGAAGCGCCGCAGTACCCCGTGCCAGAGCGGGCCGCGCACGGATGGCTCGAGGGCGCCGGCCGCCGGGCGCAGGCAGGTGTAGGCGAGGAACATACCTCCGATCCAGACCACCGCTGCGATCAGGTGCAGTGCCATCAGTACCGGGATCTCCCAGAACATCGTCGTCTCCCTCCGTTGCCGCGGGTGCCCGTCACGGATCGCTGCCTGCCGGCATCGTCCGCACGGCGTTACCTATTACGTCCCTGGCATCTATTGTAAAGTGCTCAGCTTCGCGACCAGCCTCAAGGCCCCGGACGATGACCGATTTCCGTATTGCCGCGTCCATCCTCTCAGCGGACTTCGCGCGCCTCGGCGAGGAGGTGGACGACGTCCTCGCCGCCGGCGCGGACATGGTCCACTTCGACGTCATGGACAACCATTACGTGCCGAACCTCACCTTCGGCCCCGTGGTCTGCCAGGCGCTGCGCCGCCATGGCGTCACCGCGCCCATCGACGTCCATCTCATGATCAGGCCCGTGGACCGTATCGTCCCGGACTTCGCCGCGGCGGGGGCGAGCTGGATCACCTTTCACCCCGAGGCGAGCGAACACGTCGATCGCACGCTCCAGCTCATCCGCGATGAGGGCTGCCGTGCGGGGCTGGTGTTCAACCCGGCGACGCCGCTGGACTGCCTGCCCTGGGTCATCGACAAGGTGGACATGGTGCTGATCATGTCCGTGAACCCCGGCTTCGGCGGCCAGGCCTTCATCCCGCGTTCGCTGGACAAGCTCCGTGCGGCGCGGCGGATCATCGACGAGAGCGGCCGCGATATCCGCCTCGAGGTCGATGGCGGGATCAAGGCGGCGAACATCGCCGACGCGGCGGCGGCCGGTGCGGACACCTTCGTCGCCGGCTCGGCGATCTTCGGTGCGCCGGACTACGCCGGGGCGATCGGCGAGATGCGCCGCCGGCTCGCCGAGGGGGGCGCATGAGCCTGTCCCGGCCGCGGGCCGTGCTCTTCGATCTGGACGGCACGCTCGTGGACAGCGCGCCGGATATCGCCACCGCCGTGGACCGCCTGCTCGCCGAGCTCGGCCGCGAGCCCGTGGGCGAGGCGCTGGTCCGTCACTGGGTGGGCAACGGCGCCCGGCGCCTGGTTGCGCGGGCGCTCGCCGGCCGGCGCGGGATCGACGGGGAGCCGGCGGGCACGGAGGCGGCCCTGGCGCGGTTCCTGGTCCTCTACCGCGAGCGGCTGGTCGAGCGGACCACGATCTATCCGGGGGTGATCGAGCTCCTCGACGCCCTGGCCGCAGCGGGTATCCCCGTGGCGGTGGTGACGAACAAGCCCGAGGGGCTGGCGCGGCCGCTGCTGGAGACCCTGGGCCTGGCGGCGCGTTTCGGCGCCGTGGTCGGCGGCGATACCCTGGCCGAGAAGAAGCCGGCCCCCGCGCCGCTGGCCCATGCCGCCGGGATCCTGGGGGTGGCGCTGGCGGACTGCCTGATGGTGGGCGATTCGCTCACCGACGTGTCCGCGGCCCGCAATGCGGGGATCCCGGTCGCCTGTGTGCCCTATGGCTATCGGGAAGGGGATGCTATCTTTGAGGCTCGTCCCGAGGCGGTGGTCGACACGCTGGCCGACCTGCCGCCCCTGATCGGTATCGCACAGGCGCATGAGACAGCAGGATCGACCGTCACTGACAAGGCACAGGCGCACCGGCATGGCTGAGGCCGTCGCCGGAGAGGCCCTCGTGGGCACGGTCCGCCGCCCCTTCGTAGTGACGGCGCGTCCGCGCTGCATGGCGGTCACCACGGCGCTCGACCCCCGGCATCGATGGCGAGGCTGGCACATCGCAACCCAGACGCCATTGTCCGAGTTTACCAATGCCGGTGGTGACCATGGAGCAGACCCAGTTTCAGGAGCTGGCCCGATCGGGCTGTAACCGAATCCCCCTCGTGCGCGAGGTCCTCGCCGACCTCGACACGCCGTTGTCGACCTATCTCAAGCTCGCCGAGGGCCCCGGGAGCTTTCTCTTCGAATCCGTGCAGGGCGGGGAGAAGTGGGGGCGCTATTCCATCATCGGGCTGCCCGCCCGGGTGCAGTACCGCATCACCGGGTACCGCCTCGAGACCCGGGTGGACGGTGAGGTGCGTTCCACCGAGACGCTGGATGACCCCCTGGCGTGGGTGGAGGCCGAGCACGCCCGGGTGACGGCCGCGCCGCCGCCGGAGTTCCCGCACATGCCGCGCTTCCTCGGCGGGCTGGTGGGCTACTTCGGCTACGACACCGTGCGTTACATCGAGCCGCGCCTCGGCGAGTGCCCCAACCCGGACCCCCTGGGTGCGCCGGATATCGCGCTGATGGTCGCCGAGGAGGTGCTGGTCTTCGACAACCTTGCCGGCAAGCTGTACGTGGTGGTCAACGCCGACCCGGCCGAGGCGGATGCCTGGGAGCGGGCGCAGGCCCGGCTCGACGGGATCGCGGAACGCCTGCGCGCCACCGAGCTCGCCTACCGCACCGGGCGGGCGCCGCGGGAGGTCGAGGAGGAGGATTTCACCTCCAACCCCGGCCAGGTGGACTTCGAGGCCG